>JBAZRS010000185.1:0-9073 GCA_041662825.1 Victivallales bacterium
CCCCGTTGCGGGCTGTGACTGGATTTGCGACGATGGCGGAATCCATAAGAATCTGTCTCCCTTCGGGTTGCGGATCTTTTTGGCTCAAAGAAGAATGTTCTTCTCTCGGCGTATCGCCCGATACGCCTCCGTTCAGAAATTCTTTTTGAGCTATCAAAAATCTTCCGCAACGCGCCAAATGCGAATTTTTAGAGGTTCCCTTATAAGAGAATTGCTCCAACGCCCAGCGATTCTGCGGATTTCGCAAGGATCTTGTCGGAGGTGGCTATGGGGATGTTTTTGGCATACGCAATGGAGAGATGCAGCGCGTCAAGAGTTCTCAGACCGGTATCAAACGCGGACATCCAGTTTTTTGCGATGGCGTAATGGGATGCCTCAATCTGCAGGACGGTGAAATAATTGCCGTTCAGTACCTTTCCCCGTCGCGCTGTTTTATCACAGTCTGGCTCAATGAATCCCCTTTGATTTTAATGCTGTCGCGAAATTTCTTCATTGAGGGGAGTTTTTTTTTCGCATCTTTAAAAGGGAACAGTCCGGCAACTTTTCTGCCATGCCGCGTAATGACAACGGTTTCCCCATGGGAAACCGCATCAATCAGCGTACAGAATTGCGCTCTCGCCTCTCTTACGCTTAACTGTTTCAAGATTCACCTCCAGCCTTATTGTGTACATAATATATGCTCAGATTTATAAATTTCAAAAATCATATGATTTTCTTAAAATTTATCTTGCAAATTATTTCAAATTATGTCATATTATTGCAAAACTGTTAAACAATGAGCAAAATGACGCATATTCGGAAATTACTTACGCCCGAACGCGAGGAGATAATCCTTGCGGAACTCGGCGGGGAAGCCAGGACCATTACCGAGCTTAGTCAGAAACTCGGAGTGTCCGAGGCGACTGTCCGCAGGGATCTGCTTTCCCTGGAAGACCAGGGCAAGGTGAAAAGAGTACATGGCGGCGCGATCAAGCTGAAGTTTCCGGAACACGAGCCCGTCTTCGAGGAGAAGGAGTCGATACGGCCTTCGGAAAAGCAGAAGATTGCGAAACTCGCACTCGGGATGATCAGTGACAAGGACACCATTTATCTGGACGGCGGCAGCACCGTGCTGGAGCTCGCGAAACTCTTAAAGGAAAGGAAAGGGCTTACGGTTGTGACCAATTCACTGATGGCGGCGGCTGAGCTTATGGAAAGCGGACACAATCTCATAATCGTCGGCGGAAAGTTCCGTCCGCTCAGCAGGACGCTTGTCGGCCCGCTCACCTCCAAAATCATAAATTCCCTGAACATAAAGAAGGCATTCCTCGGAACGATAGGATTCACGGTTGAAGGCGGAATCTCGACGACGGATTCCGACGAGGCCTATACGAAGGAGCTTGTAATGCAGCGGGCCGAGAAGGCGATTCTCCTAGCCGACAGTTCAAAACTCGGAAAGAAGTCGTTCGCGGCCAGCGGTTCCATTTCAGATATTGACGTTGTGATCACCGATCCGGGAGTTTCTCCGGCGCTTGTGAAAGACTTGAGGAAGATGGGGATTGAAGTTGTGGTGTGAAGTGTGGATAAATCTGAACTTCGAACATTCAACATCGAACATTGAACATCGAATGTAGAGAGACGAGAATTCTGATAAAATTGAGAAAAGACAAACTAAAGTTTGAACTCCAACATTTGGAGTCCAGCCTTTAGGCTGTCTAAGTAGTTATGTGATTTTGTTGGTAGTCAATGCCGTGAGGCATGTGTCTTAGAATTAATCTATGTGAAGAATAAATCAGAGAGACAGAACAGGGTAAAGGTAAAGCAAGATTAAAGCCCCCCTGCGGGCTTGTCCCGCAGGAGGCAAAGATTGGAAGGCTAATGTAATGACCCTTAGCTCGACAATCTTCTTTTCCTGCCAGATAAACTGGCAGGGGAAACTATAGATGAAGCGGATAAATGGCTGATTAAATAATCGCCGATTCTCCGTTTGACCGTTTCGCCGATTCAAACAAAAATATAAATATGGAGTGAGGAAAAATGGGCAATTATTACAGTGATCTTGGGCCGGATTTCAAGAAGAGGACGCTGAAGCTCAAGCCGATCGAAGGGTACGCCTACGGCAAGATGATCAAGGACGAGCTGAAGGACGGGACGATTACCAAGAACGAGATCCTCGAAATGTACGAGGCGATGTTCGTGATCCGCGAATTCGAGGAGATGATCCTCAAGCTCCGCACGGGCGCCTACGAATGCATAAAGGAATATGAATACAGGGGCCCGACACATCTGTCGATCGGTCAGGAGGCCACTGCGGCCGGCGCATGCACCGCCCTCAATCTTACAGATTACATAACCTCCACCCACCGCGGTCATGGCGACTCTATCGCAAAAGGTTATTTCGGAATCAGGAAAATGAGTGAACAGCAGCTCCGCGAGCGCTGCCCGGAATATGCGAACCTCGCAGGCGAGGCGCTACTTGAAGCCGTGATGGAAGACCATGTGTTCAGGACCATCGCAGAGCTTTTCGGAAAAGAGGCGGGCTACGGGAAAGGGCGCGGCGGCGGCATGCACATATTCGATTTCAGGGTAGGCCACCTTGGCGCAAACGCAATTGTCGGCGGCGGCGTCCCGATCGCAACCGGTGCGGCAATGACAAGCCGCATTGACATCAACAAGGAGAACAAGGGCAAGGTCGCCTGCTGCTTCGCGGGTGACGGCGCATATGCGAACGGAGTCGTCCTCGAATCCCTCAACTGGGCGTCCCAGGACCAGTTCACAAACAAAAAGCTCACAAGCATAAATTTCGGACTTCCCATCATATACTGCATAGTGAACAACCACTTCGGGATGACCGGCCGCGCCGACGGCGAAGTCACTGGCATTGACGCGCTTGCCAGAAGAGGCGCAGGCTTCGACAATGACAACATGAACGCCGAAATAGTCAACGGAATGGATGTCATGGCGGTTCGCGAAGCGATCATGAGGGCCAAGAAAATGGCTGTGGAAGGCAAGGGCCCCGTGCTTCTGGAACTCGACACATACCGTTACTACGGGCATTCGCTCTCCGACCCGAGAAACGAATACCGCACAAAGGATGAAGAGGAGAGATGGAAACAGGTTGACCCTGTTTTCGCATTCAGGAAACGCCTCATCGAAGAGGGTATTTTCAAAGCAGACGCCATTGAGGCGGTTGAGAAAAGAGTCAGCGACCGCAACGCCAGAGCCGCACGCAGGGCTGTTGATTCGGCGGATCCGGATCCCAAGGACGTAATCAAATACATGTACACCGACGACGTCTGCGACAAGGTTCCCGCAGTTTACCAGAAGATTGACGCGAAGGGGCCTAAACCTGTAGTCAAGCGCGATTCCGAAGGCAGGATAAACTACCGCGATGCGATCAAGGAGGGCCTTGTCGAGGAGATGTGCCGCGACGCACGTGTGGTTCTTTACGGAGAGGATGTGGCCGATTACGGCGGTGCGTTCAAGCTTTCAAAAGGGCTTCTCGAATATTTCGGACGCGGCAGGGTTTTCAACACCCCAATTTCCGAGGCCTGCATCTGCGGAACAGGTGTCGGAATGGCGATGACCGGATACCGTCCGGTCGTCGAACTCATGTATATGGATTTCGCGCTGATGGCTTCCGACCAGATTTCAAATCAGGCCGCTAAATGGCATTACATGACGGGAGGAAACGTGAAGGTTCCGATGGTCATACGCTGCAGTGTCGGCGGCGGAAAAGGGTACGGCGGACAGCATTCGCAGTCGCTCGAATCCATGTTCTGCCATATTCCGGGAACATATGTCGCATATCCGTCCAACCCGTATGATGCGAAGGGACTCATCAAGACCGCCATCCGCAACGACAATCCGGTCGTGTTCGTAGAGGGACAGCTTCTTTATAATGTGAAAGATGTCGTGCCCGACGAGGAATATCTGATTCCTTTCGGCCAGGCGAAAATAGTCCGTGAAGGAAAAGATGTGACATTTGTCGTATGGGGTCCTGCTGTTCCCGACGCCGTCAAGGCGGCCGACAAGCTCGAGGCGGAGGGAATCAGCGTCGAAATCATTGATCCGAGAACGCTTGTCCCGTTCGACTGGGAGACGGTTTTCGAATCCGTGAAGAAGACCGGCCGCTGTGTCGCCATAAGCCAGTGCATAGACATCGGAAGCTTCACCGGTGAAATAGTCTCACAGGTCAATGCGAACTGCTTCGACTATCTCGATGCACCTGTGCTGAAAGTCGGCGCGAAAAACGGCATAGCCCCGCAGGCATATTCGCTTGAGAAGGCGTTCCTTCCTTCTGTCGAGGACATGATTTCGGCGGCGAAAAGTTTAATTTAAATCAAGAATACTTAGACAGGATAACAGGATTGTCAGGATGAGTACTTATGGATTATGAATATAAGGAAATTACTGAGAAAATAATCAAGTGCTGTTATAACGTTTACAATAAGATGGGTTTTGGTTTTTTAGAGTCAGTTTATGAAAAATGCCTTCTGATAGAACTGGAGAAGGCGGGACTGAAATTCGAAAACCAGAAACCGATAAATGTCTTTTATGATGGCAAACCTGTCGGACAATTTGTAGCAGATATTGTAGTTGAAGATGTTATAATTGTTGAACTGAAATCAGTACAGCAATTGGCAAAAGTTCATGAAGCACAATTGGTAAATTATCTTGTTGCAACGGATAAGCCGGTTGGACTGCTCGTAAACTTTGGTGAAGAAAAAGTTCAGGTAAAACGGAAGATAAAGAGTTTGAAGGATTTAAATGGCAATCCTGAAAATCCTGTTATCCTGTCTAAAAAATGAATTTAATAATAATGAGGTGAATATCATGTCAACTTTGATTCCAATACCTAAACTTGGCCAGTCCGAGGAGACTGTCAAGATTGAGAAATGGCGCGTCAAGGAAGGCGACAAGATAAAGAAGGGGGACATCCTTTTCGAGGTGGAAACCGACAAGGCGGTCCTCGAAGTCGAGTCGCAGTTCGAGGGCACGCTCCTGAAAATAGTTATACCTGCCGGCAAGGAAGTCCCAGTCATGGCTACTGCCGCAGTGATCGGAAATCCAGGAGAGGCTATTCCGAAAATTGAAGCACCCAAAACCATAGAGAAAAAGGCGGAAGTCAAAAAGCCTGCGGAAGTGAAAGCGGCTCCTGCGAAATCCGCAGCAGTTCAGACTGTTTCGACAGCGGCTGCTCCTGTGCAGCAGGCGTCCTGCGCTCCTGCGGCTCATGGATTCAAACCCAAGCCCTCTCCCCGCGCAAGAAAATTCGCCGAGGACTATCTTATCAATCTGGACGCAGTTCCCGGGAGCGGCGGGGAAAGCGGTAGAGTCACCGAAGCAGATGTGAAGAAATATCTTGAGTCTTCCGGATACTCGAAGAAGCTCATCACTCCTTCTGCTTTTAATCTTGCCAAGAAGGAAAAACTTTCACTTCTCCAGATTGAAGGAACCGGTGAAAACGGCAGAGTTACTATCGCCGACATCAAGGCCGCCGCCTCAGAAAAGCCGCGTGAATTTTCGAACATGAGGAAAATCATTGCGAAACGGCTCACCGAATCTAAACAGCGTATCCCGCATTTCTATGTCACCGTCTCGGTTGACATGACGGAAGTCTCGAAGAAGCGGAAAGCCCTGAAGGATCAGGGAATAAACATGAGCGTGAACCTTTTCATAATCAAGGCTGTCGCGCTCGCGCTGAAAGAGTTCCCGATGCTGAACGCGGAAACCGACGGTTTGAGTGTGAAATACAAGTCAAAAGTCAACATCGGCGTAGCCGTCAGCCTTGAAAGCGGACTTGTTGTCCCGGTCGTCAGGAACACCGACAAAAAGGCGCTCGACGAGATTCAGGCGGAAGTGTCGGAGCTTGCTGAAAAGGCGCGCACCGGAAAACTGCAACCCGACGAGATGAAGGGCGGGACATTCACGATTTCCAACATGGGAATGCTGAATGTCGAAAACTTCTCGGCGATCATCAACCCGGGTGAAACTGCGATTCTCGCAGTATCTTCGGCGATGCCGACACCTGTTGTGAAGGACGGACAGGTTGTAGTCCGGGACATGATGAAGATCACCGTCAGCGCCGATCACAGGGCCGTTGACGGTTCTGACGCCGCGAAATTCGCAAACGCGGTAAAGCTGAAGCTGGAGAGCGTGGAGTTCCTCAACAGGGAACTGTGATAAATCCATATCTTTCCCTGGCGTTGCGGAAAATCAGAAATCCTTAACATAGGAGGCAATTTCAAAATTGCCTCAGGTGAGCTGATTTCTTAAGTTGGTGTTCACGGCTTTAGCGTGTCTAACTTGTTGAATACTAGGACACACTAAAGTTGTGAACACCAACAAGAGATATTCCCGCGACAACAGTTCTCTTGCATTTTGAAATCAGCTCATGGGCCTGAAGGAATTCTGTGGGCCAAACGATTGAGGAGGTTCCTATTTTGAAAACTTTCACTCTCAGCTGGCGCAAGCTGTTTGCCGGATCTTGCTGCCTGATGATTCACTGTCTGAATGTAACAGGAGAAAATACAATGGTGAACAGCACGGGTGATTTTGTCCGGGTCAGTCCGCGAGATCCGCAGTATTTTGAACTATCGAACGGCAAACCTTACATTCCCATCGGGTTCAACCTGGTTCCCGCGCCGGCGGAGGAGGATTTCGAATCCGTGATCCGCAAGATGGCGGACAACAAGATCAACTACTGCCGGCTCTGGCTCGGCAGCGGCGTGTTTGATGTTGAGCATACCAGAAGCGGTGAGTACGACGAAGCCCGGGCCGTGCTGCTGAAAAAGTTCCTGAAACTGGCCGGTTCCCGCGGTATAAAGGTCAAACTGTGCCTGGAATATTTCCGTGACATTCCGGCCAAGAAGACGTTGTGGTCGGACCGTCCCTGGCACAATGAAGCGAACGGCGGACCTTTCAAAAACATGGAGGATTTCCTAAATGGCGACCGTGGCCGGGAGCAGTTCAAGCGCAAGCTGGCGTGGTATGCACAGCGGATTGGGGATGATCCTGCGGTCTTCTCATGGGAACTTTGGAACGAGATGAACTGTGTCAAGGGGCCGTGGGTTCCCTGGACCAAGGTGATGCTTCCGGAATTGCATCGTTTGTTCCCCAAGAACATGGCAATGCAGAGCCTCGGCAGTTTCGACTGCGGGCCGATGCGCGAGCAGTACCGGCTGCTCTGCGGCCTTGACGGGAACGATGTTGCGCAGGTCCATCGTTATCTCGACCTGGGAGGAAATCTTGAGATCTGCCATGCGCCGATCGACCAGATGGCGGCTGATGCGGTAAAGGAGCTTTTCGCATTCAACGTCCGCAAACCCGTAATCCTGACCGAGACCGGAGCTGTGAAGCCGGGTCACACCGGCGTATCGGAACTGTACGCCAAGGACCAGGACGGGATGCTGCTCCACGACATGCTGTTCGCGCCTTTCTTCAGCGGTTCCGCCGGAACCGGGCATGTTTGGTGGTGGCGGGAAGCCATCCAGAAACCCGATCTCTGGCATCAATACGCCCGCTTCGCCGAGGCCCTTGCCGGAATAGATCCGCCGGCCGAGCAGTTCATGCCGCTCATCATCCCCCACCAACGGTTCCGTGTGTATGCGCTGAAAGGAACCCGCACGCTTATGGCATGGTGCCGGGACGGCCGGAACGACTGGCGCACGGAGCTGGAGCAGGGAGTCAAACCGGAGACTGTCCAGGGCGCGAAACTGGATCTCTCCGCCACCCTGGCAGGCGTGAGCGTCAAGTCGCTTCGCTGTTACGATCCGTGGAATAATGTCTGGCAGGATGCGGCAGTGACAGACGGATTCATGAAACTGCCCGATTTCCGCAGGTCGATAATCATCCGGGTCGACTACGTAAAACAGCAGTGACCGGCAAACCTGTCCGACTGCACCTATGATTAAAACCACAGGCTTCATATCTGCACGCTTTCAGCGTCGGGTTTGGCAAAGAAGTTTTTTCCCGGATTGAACTTATACGGCGAAACTGCACTGGTAGGGTTTTCCCCCATACAAATTATGGATTAGGACTCCACATTAACTCCTAAAGGTTTGATTTTTAACCAAGAAGAAAGGGTCCCGCCATGAAAAAGCTCCTGCACATCATCGCCACTCCCAGAGGAGAAGAATCACGCACCCTCAAAGTGACAAATGTCTTCCTGGACACATTCAAAGAAAAGCATGCGGACTGGGTGCTTGATGAACTTGATCTTGGCAAGGAGGAACTTCCTTCCCTGACGGTAAAGAGAGTTGACGGCAAGTATGTCCTCCTTGGCGGGAAGGATCTCTACGGCGACATGAAGGAGTCATGGCAGGATATCATTTCCCATATCGAACGCTTCATCTCGGCCGATGCATATCTCATCAGCACACCCATGTGGAATTTCAGCATCCCGTACACATTGAAACAATACATCATAGTCCAGCCGAAATACCTTTTCCGCTACACCGCCAACGGCGTGGAAGGCCTGGTAAAAAACAAGAAGATGGTGGTGGTTTCCAGCCGCGGCGGCGAGTACGTTTCCGAAGACACCCGAGGAGCTGATTTCCAAGAACCTTACCTGCGTTTCGTCTTCGGATTTGTCGGCATTACCGACGTAACTTTCGTCAAAGCCGAACCCATGGACATGGGCGAAGAAACACAGAAACAGCGGATCAGGGACGCGCAGAAAACGGCCAGGAAAGTCGCAGCACAGCTTTAGTGTCGCTGTTACAACATCCAACACGGAATTTCCAACATCCATCGGAATTCTTGGATTTTAACTTGATGAGCTGATTTCAAAATGCAAGTAAACTGTTGTTGCGGGAATATCTCTTGTTGGTGTTCACAACTTTAGTGTGTCTTCGTATTCAATAAGTTAGACACGCTAAAGCCGTGAGCACCAACTTAAGAAATCAGCTCACCTGAGGCAATTTTGAAATTGCCTCTTGATAATTGGACATTCCTTGTTGGTTATTGGATATTCGACATTGCGGGCGAAGCCCGCCTCGGATTCTGGAGGAAGCCATGCCCCGAGACATTCCAATTGGGAACGGAAGCGTGCTGATAGCCTTTGACAGGGATTATCTGCTCCGCGAATTCT
>JBAZRS010000186.1:0-4837 GCA_041662825.1 Victivallales bacterium
TGAACGAAACTGTTTGAGGTTTTTCCATTTTCTTTCCCAAAAGTAGCTCGGGTCTATCTGACCCGAGTCTTTTCCGGAACGCAGGTCAGATAGACCTGCGCTACTATCATGGATCGGTGAATGCTAGGTGGATAAGCTATTGAAACTGATTCCTGAAATGGAACTTCATTTTATGTTCAGTACCAGTTTCATGAGGCCGTCGCCATTCAAGTGACCTAGGCCGCCTTTGGGCGCAAGTATTTCGGAATATGTTTTCAGGGAATCCGGGATTATATGCTTTCCGCAGATCGCAAAGGGCACCGGGGTACGGGTGTGTTTGCGGAGCTTTATCGGAACCGGATGGTCCGGAAGAACAGCGAATGTGATGTCCTCCCCTTTCAGCGCAGACATCACCGGCCCAACGATTTTCGAGTCGAAATCGCTGATGGCCTGCATCTTGAGCTTCAGATCACCCATGTGCGAGCATTCGTCTATCGCTTCGACATGCAGATATACGAAATCATGGTCCATTATCGCCTTGGCTGCGGCTTCGGCCTTGCCCTTGTAGTTGGTGTCTATGAACCCTGTTGCGCCCGGAACCCGGATGACATCCATTTTCGAGCATATCGCAAGTCCGAATATTACATCGACAGCGCTTATGACTGCGCCTTTCACGCCGGCGTATTTTTCAGAGAAAGGCTGAAGTTTCGGTTTGCGTCCGGGACTCCAGGGCCATATCATGTTTGCCGGATGTTCAATGTTCCTGTTCAACTCGTGAGCGGCCAGGAAATCAGCGGTTTTTCCGGATAGTTCCCGGAGGAATTCTACAGTATGGGCCGCCTCCCTGGAAGCATCCGCAGGTTTCAGGACGAGATCGTTCAGTTTCTCACCCTGCGATGAATCGGGCTTGTGGAAGAGGACTTTTTCTGAAAATTCCCTGCCGTGAAGGACGATCAGGTTCCTGTAGCTGACTCCAGGATGAAATGAAATCCTGTCGGAACCGAAATGACGTTGGAGGTCGTTCATTATTTCCCGGGACCGGGAAGTCTCAATGTGACCTGAGGAATAATCCTGGAGAATCCCGCCGGAAACTTCAACTAGGTTGCATCTGAACGCCACGTCCTCCCTGCCCACGTCCACTCCCATGCTTGCGGCTTCAAGCGGGCCGCGGCCCGTATAGCATGTGGGAAGATCGTAGCCGAGGACTGACATGTTCGCCACATCGGAGGACGTGGGAAAACCTGCGGGCAGGGTTAAGAACGTGCCGCTGGCACCTTTTGCGGCTATGCTGTCCATGAACGGTGTTTCAACAGCTTCAAGAGGCGTCCTGCCTTCAAGTTCGTCAAGCGGTTCGTCCGCCATTCCGTCAGCAAGGAATATGATTGATTTTGACATCTTGTCACCTTTCTGTTAATATGCCGTTATCCGGCGGAATCAGTGTTGCCTGCGGAGGGGAAAGTCAGTTCGAGAGTGGTTGTGTTCACTTCCGGTTTTGAAGTGGCGACTATTTTCCCCCTGTTGAGTTCGATAAGGCTCTTTACCACGGAAAAGCCGAGGCCTGTCCCGACATTCGCCAGCGGCAGTGCAAACGGTTCAAAAATAGATTCCTGGATCTCCCTTGCGACGCAGAAACCTTTTATCTCAATGACGCATACCGTAATCCCGTCCTGCGAGCTTGCTGAAACGGTGAACACAACCGGATTTGTGGCGGCCGAAATTATTTCGTTGAATATCATGTGGAATATCTCCCTTGCATGTCCGGGATCGCAGTGGAAGAAAATATTTGAAGGGAGGTTCTTCTGGAGCCTCATCGGCTGCATCCTGTTGCTTCTTTCCTGCATCAGGAGATTTTCAAAAATCTCATCTATGAATGAATTGAGGTTTATTCCCGTGATTTCAGGGGTGCTGCCCTCCGTGAACCCCCTGTTTGAAAGCCGGATGAACTGCTTTATGAGCATTTTCTGCCTTTCAAGGCTTTTCTTGAGATCTGACAACGCCTCTTTTGCTACCGGATTTACGGCGTCGCCCAGTAGCGATTCAATCAGGAGGAGGTTGCCCAGGGACACGCCGATGAGGTTGCTGAAGTTGTGGGATATCCCGCCTGCGATCCTCGCAACCACGGCGCTCCTCCTCTCCTCCATGGCGATCTTCAGCATCTTCTCCTTTTCCGACATCGCCCTGGAAAGGCTGACCTGCGTCCTGACCCGTGCGATCAGCTCCCTGTGGTTGAATGGCTTGGTTATGAAATCGGCGGCGCCGATTTCGAACCCCCGGAGTTTGTCATTGATGGAATCCATGGCGGTAAGGAAAATTACGGGTATCTGCCATGTCTTGGGATTGGATTTAATCTTGTTGCAGATTGAATAGCCGTCTTCGTCGGGCATCATGATGTCAAGGAGTATCACTTCCGGGTTCTTTTCGTCTATGACCGCAAGGCCTTCCTCCCCGTTCTTCGTCACATAAACCTCAAAATCCTTTGTCCTGAGCGCGCTTGATATGAACTGCCTGTTGAGAGAGGAGTCATCAATGACAAGGATTTTCGCCGGCGGATTGAAAAAAACTTTTTCGGAATCGTCAGACATTTAGAGTGCCCATTTTACTTGAAGCTTGCGCATGTTAAAGTGTTTTTTGCAACCGGTCCTTCGGTGGGCCGGCTGCAAAAAAACACATTTGGAGCTTGCCTGATGAACGGACATCACCCGTAGATTGCAAGGTCCCCGAGCTCTTCCTCGATGCGGAGGAGCTGGTTGTACTTGCAGATGCGGTCGGTCCTGCTGGCGGAACCCGTCTTTATCTGTCCGGCGTTTGTGGCGACCGCAATGTCCGCGATCGTCGTGTCTTCCGTCTCGCCCGAACGGTGGCTTACGACCGCGTTCCAGCCGGCCCTGTGCGCCATTTCTATCGCGTCAAGGGTTTCCGTGAGGGAACCGATCTGGTTGACTTTTATCAGGATCGCATTAGCCGATTTCTCCCTTATTCCTTTTGCAAGGTATTCGACATTCGTGACAAACAGGTCATCGCCGACAAGCTGGGTCTTGTGCCCTATTTCCGCAGTCAGGAGTTTCCAGCCCTTCCAGTCGCTCTCCGCCATGCCGTCCTCGATCGAGTCAATGGGATAATCGGAGACAAGCTTGCTGTAGTACTTCACCATCTCCTCTGATGTCTTCACCATTCCCTTTCCGGCTTTTTTGAAGTCGTATTTCCCGTTTGTGAAAAATTCGCTTGAAGCGGGGTCCAGGGCTATGCATACGTCCCCTTTTTCAGATTTCCTGCCGGGTTTGTAGCCTGCCACCTTGATCGCCTCCATGATGACATCGAGGGCGTCTTCAATCCCCTTGAGATTCGGGGCGAAGCCGCCTTCGTCGCCGACGGCGGTGCTGAGACCGCGTTTCTTGAGGACCGACTTGAGGGCGTGAAAGACTTCTGTCCCCATCCTGAGCCCTTCTCGGAAACTGTCTGCGCCGACGGGACGGATCATGAATTCCTGGAAATCGATCGGGGCGTCGGAATGGGCGCCGCCGTTGATGATGTTCATCATCGGGACCGGAAGGCGCTTCGCGTTTACCCCTCCGATGTAACGGTAGAGGGGAATGTCAAGACAGTTCGCCGCGGCTTTTGCGGCCGCCATGGAAACACCGAGGATGGCGTTTGCTCCCAGGTTCTTCTTCGTCTTGCTGCCGTCAAGATCGATCATTATCTTGTCGATCTCGGCCTGGTTCAGCACATCCACGCCCTTGATCTTCGGGAATATTTTCTTGTTCACATTGCCAACAGCCTTGAGAACACCCTTGCCGAGATAGCGCTTCTTGTCGCCGTCCCTAAGCTCCAGCGCCTCATGCTCCCCGGTCGATGCTCCGGACGGAACCGCCGCAAGGCCCTTCGTTCCGCATTCAAGAACCACTTCAACTTCAACAGTCGGGTTTCCGCGTGAGTCCAGGATTTCACGGGCGTGCACATCGTAAATTGCTGACATGTTTCACCTTCTCCTTGTTAAATGAAAAATTGGGTCTAGCTTTTTCATGCAATCGAACCTAATTCACCCTAAAACTAACAACTTTACTCGAACATGCAAATAAACAAGGAAGATTTTTACGGTTTTGTTGAGTCTGAACGTACAGTTCTCGGGTTCTCCGGAATCACCGTTTTGAACCTCTCCGATGATAAGCTTTTTCCCCTCCGCGACATCCTCCTGAAAAGCTTTCTTGTCAATCAGAATCCGGACTGGCCCGAATACATGCGGAAAACCGCCGAGTTGAGGACCGATCCGCTCAGACTTCTTCCATGGGCGAAAAGCCTTGCGGTGTTTGCCTTCCCTTTCAACAGTCTCCCTTTGAATAATTATTTTTTCCCTCAGACGGATAATGCTGAATTGGCAGGTTTGGTTGCCGGATACGCGGGCCGTGTCGACTATCATGTGTTCATGAGGGAAAAAATAATTAAATTTGCAGAATCATTGAAAGAAAATCTTGGTAAAAATTTCAGGAATGAAATTTTTGTCGACACTAAGCCTCTTGCTGAAAAACCGCTTGCGGCGTTTTCAGGGCTGGGCGCCATCGGCCTCAATTCATGCCTTCTCTGCAAAGGGGAGGGGAGCGGGACTTGTCTCGGGATTCTCGCCCTGGACATCGAGCTGCCGGAAACTGAACCGCGCGATTTTGCAGTCCCGTGTTCCACCTGCGGAAAATGTCATGAGAGATGTCCGACCGGAGCCGTTACGGGCAAGTCCGGCGATTTCAAGTATAAGAAATGCAGGAGTTATCTGACCATGGAGAAGAAAGGCGTCCTTGAAAAGGAGGACAGGAAGAATATCGGGGAATGGATTTTCGGGTGCGATATCTGCACTTCCCTCTGTCCCGAA
>JBAZRS010000186.1:4847-9063 GCA_041662825.1 Victivallales bacterium
GGATTCAGTTGTCAACGGGATAATCAGGAATTCCGCCCTGGCGTATCCGGGCCTGAAACTTCTCAGGCGCAATGCCGTATGCGTCCTCGGAAACAAGCCTTCCGCCAGAGGGAAATCGATTCTAGCGAAGTTCGCAGCATCGGCAAATGACGAAATGCTTAAACTAATGACAGATCTCGTATTGAAGGAAATCTGATTTCAATTATATTACACGCCTTTATTGTCATGTCGATTCGGACTGTTTTTGCTGGTTACCGGTTACCTGGCTTCGTCAAGAAACTACGCCAAGGCGAACCGACGACTAGCGACTGACGACTGTTTACTGCATATGCGCTCGTAGCTCAGCTGGATAGAGTATTTGCCTCCGAAGCAAAGGGTCGTGGGTTCGAATCCCGCCGAGCGCACCATTCTTAGCTGCTTTTATGTGATTTGATTGATTGCTGAAAATACATCTGCTAGAGTTTATAACACCCTGGAGGATAAAAAATGCGTAACCAGCGGTTTTCCGAGCGACACGAAATCCTTTGTTTTTGCCGACGGAACAAAGTCTCGTTACGGAATTTCCTGCTGCTTGTGACTTTTCTTGTCATGAGCGCGGTTCTTTGCATGTCAGGACTGGCACAGGGGGAACTGCCTTTGAATATCCTGCGTGCGCCCGGACCGGTCGTTATCGACGGGAAGCTGGACGATTGGGTGCTGACTGCGCCTGTGAGCTATGGAATGGACTCAAAAGCCTTTGACAATCGTGTACGCACCTATGCGGCGTGGGATGATGAGTACCTGTATTTGGCCTACGTCGTGCGGGACGCCTCGCCCATGAAAAATGCCGGCAGTGATCCGAGCGGGGCATTCAAGACCGGCGATGCGTTGCATTTGTATCTGAGTACAGACAGTGATCCTGTCGCCCCCCGCAGTGAAGGCGGCCCTAATGATTTTCACATATTGATGACTGTACAGCAGGGTAAGTCAGTAGTATACGCTTTTCGTCAACAGAAACCGGGAATAACTGATCAAACTTTCATCACCGCGGCAGGCGGAGCATCGAAGATAGGCATGGCATGGATGGGGCCGGTAAGCGGAGCTGACCTGGCGGTGATGTATTTGAACGATCCGCAAGGTTATAAGGCATATGCCGCCGAGGTAAAGATTCCATGGAAGTTCTTCGATGGTCTGACGCCCGGGAAAGGGCTTAAGCTGGCAATGGACGTGGCGGTGGATTTCAGTGATCCCGCCGGGACTAGGAATATGGCAAAGGTGTGGTGGCATCGGGGTGCCAGCCAGGTGTCAGACTTGCCGACGGAGTTGCGTTTTGAGCGCAATCGATGGGGTGCAGGCGAACTTCGCGAAGCAGGTCAGACACCCATTGTGATCGATCCGGGCAACCTCTTTGTGGTGCCGGCTCCCGCCAAGATGGCAATCGACGGTGACCTGAAAGATTGGGATCTTTCCTGCGCTTACGGCCCTCAGGCCGTTGATCCGCAACTCAAGGAGAAGAATCATGTCACATGGACGATGATGTACGATGCTGATGCATTGTACCTGGGCGCCATTCTCAAGAGCGAGCGTCCGATTCGGAACGAAGGGGGAGTCGACAATGTGTGGTGGAAAGGCGATTCGCTGGAATTCCGTCTTGCCGCTGATCCAAAGCGCCAGAATGGTGATCCCAAACTGAACGATGACATCCTCTCCTTCGGCATCTGGTACAACAATGTGGAGGATAAAGATTACATCGCTGTGTGCCGCTCATTCAAATTCACTGTCGGCGACAACAGCATGATGACGGTAAGATCTAAAGCCGTTGAAGGCGGACGCAGTTTCGAGGCGCGTATTCCCTGGACAGTTGTTAAGAGCGGAAATTATCCCAAATCCGGAGATGATGTCGCCTGTACGTTGACCGGGCTGTGGAGCAGCGGTCCGCGGGCATTCGGGATGGGCTCCATAAATTCGTTCAGGGCGATGAATGACTGGGGGCAGGCGCACTTCCTGTCAAAAGGCAGGCAGCCCCTCGTATACCGACAACTTGAACCGCCCGTTGATTCATTGCCCCGGGAGCGACCTGCGAAATACAACATAAAGCTTGATGTGCCGCAGAAGGGGCTGTTGTCAGCTGGGGTTTACAGCCCTGACGGCCGCTTGTTGCGGACATTGCTGGCCGGCAGACAGGTGAACGGCGCCGGCCCGCAGGATATTGGCTGGGACGGATTTACTGATGATGACAAGCTTGCCGGTTCTGGCCGTTACGAGGTGCGAGCCCTGGTGAACGGCGGTTTGCGTGCACAATATGTAATGAGTCCTTATGGTCATGGCGACCCTCCACACCAAAGCGACAACCTAAAGCATGGCTGGGGTGGAGGGATGGCTCCCGTAATGGATATCGCAGCAGATGCCAGCGCAATATATCCCGTCTGGGGATATGAAGAAGCTGTTGGCGTGCTGCTCCGCCTGGATAAGCAGGGCAACCTGATCTGGCGCCAACACATGCCGCTGGCATTGCAT
Organism: Victivallales bacterium; assembly: GCA_041662825.1. Classification (GTDB taxonomy): domain Bacteria; phylum Verrucomicrobiota; class Lentisphaeria; order Victivallales; family GWF2-50-93; genus GWF2-50-93. The sequence goes on from JBAZRS010000186.1 coordinate 7,344, forward strand.
GGAATTCAAACAGCTGTTGCGTCAAATGGCAAATATGTCTTTGTGTCAACCGGCAGTGCCGGACTGTGGCGTGTCCGCTGCACCGATGGTGTATACGCCCCGTTCAGCCAGACCGGCACCAATAACCCGATGGAGTTTCACCTCGAAGGCATCAACCGGTCCGCCGGCGGAAAGATTCCTGCCGGTGAGCCGTCCATGGTGCCGGCACTGGCTGCGGATGCAAGGACGCTCTACGCCTCATCGTATTATCAGAACCAGGTCGTGTGTTTTGATGCTGAGAGTGGTGCAAGGTTGAATGCTTTTGATGTGCCGCAACCCAATGGACTTTGCCTTGACGGAGCCGATGGACTGCTGGTGGTCAGCGGTAAACAGCTGATACGCCTGGATTTGAAGGGCGGCAAGATCAGCGGTGTTCTCGCATCCGGGCTTGATAAGCCGTGGCACCTGGCGATAGACAAAGACGGGAATTTGCTGGTAACTGATCGAGGTTCCAGCCAGCAGGTGAAGAAGTATGACCGCACGGGAAAATTGCAGGGCAGTTACGGCATGGCCGGCGGCCGTGACAACAATGGGAAGTATTCCCCCGACAAGTTACTGGCACCCTCGGGCATTGCCGTAGCACCATGGGGCAAGGTTTATTTCTCGGAACAAAGCGAGCCGCGCATAATGATGCAGCTCGATTCGAATCTGAAGTACGAGCGGTTATGGAGCGGGCCATGGTATCTGAGCGGGGAGGTCTCCGTTGACCCGTATCAACCTGATCATTTTTACCATACGGCCGGCGGCCTTGTCCGCTATGTGTTTGACGAGGCCGGAAAAACCAGCCAGCCCGATGCTGTATGGTCCAGGTGGGCGCTTCCCAAGTTTACCGGCTGGATACCGAGGATCATCGAGCATCAGGGACAGCGGTATCTATTCTCGTCAAGCAAGGGGATGGCCGGTCTCGTGCGCATCCGGGATTACGATCTGAAGCTGATTGCCGCAGTCACCGGAGGATCGTCGTTCACGGATCGTAATGAGAATGGCCGGGTGGACGATGGAGAGCAGATCCCGGTGGGGCCGGTGGATGGCACGCCTCTTGGCAGATTGGCCTACTGGAACTCCGACATTGATGAGAGCGACTTGTCGATGTATCTCTATTACCCCGACGGGCCCAAACCGCATGTGATTGTTGTGCAGCCGACTTTTCTCCGTCCGGGAGTGCCTGTGTACGACTTTACCAAGACGCGGGTGATTCCATTGACGGCAGCCAAGAAGAATGCCAAGAGCAATATCGCCTCTATCTGGCATATGCCGGACGGTGGCGTCTTCGGCAATGCCGATGCGCCCGGCTCGGATCCGAGGGGTTTGGACCACAGTTCGCACCTTTCTGATGTATATGTGTTTCGGTTGGACAAGGACGGCAAGCTGCTCTGGCGTGCCGGTAAAAAAGCTAGCGGACTGGCCAGGGAAGGTGAGTTCTATGGACGTGCATGCGGTCTGGGCGGCCCTCTGACAGATGAGTACTTCCAGTTTTCCGATGAAGGCGGGCAGGATCTCGTCTACACAAATGACGGGCTCTACGTGGGCAAATTGCTGGACGATGCCTGGACTGGCGTTCGGAATGAATACACGCTGTGCTGCGAACATTTCAACACCTGCGTATACCAGAACCGGATCAATAAACGCTGGTATATTGCCGCCGGTGGCGACGGTTTTGCCAACCTGTGGGAAGTCGTCG
>JBAZRS010000187.1:0-9057 GCA_041662825.1 Victivallales bacterium
AGGACGAATGGGCCAGTGCGGAGTTCAACCGTTTCCGGGATAAGCCCGCAAACTGGGGGGTCTTTTCGCCCAGCTACCACAATTTCGCGCTTTATACGGCGAACGAGTGGATGAGGCGCGGGATCAGCCTCTACTTTGACAACACCAATCCGAAACGCTGTTACAGCGAACGTTTCGGTCCCGCATACCGTTCTCCCGACGGTAATTTGCTGTATGGCACAAGCATCTTCGCACAGCGCGAATACTACAGGCGCATCTACAAGCTCCTGAGCGAATGGAACAAACGCGGAGTCGAATACCCGATCGATTTCACGCTGCACATAACCAACACGCAGACCCTGCCCTTCAACACCTGGGCAACCGCCACACTTGACCTGGAGCAGCGCGCCCATACGGAAGATCCTGAAAAAGTGCCGCCGGAGGTCGTGATCGGGAAGAAAGACGAAAAAAGCAAGGCGAAGCCTGAAGCCTTCCAGCTCCCCTGGCCGCCCGACTACACCCGCACAGTCACCTTTGGCCGCCAGGTCGGCACAATTCCCCTCGCACTGGATTTCGTGAGCGGCCATGGCCGGCATGTGTCAAATGAATACACACCTCAGATGATGCTGCGCGACTGGGCGATGCGCCGGATCCACGACATCCGGAAAGGCGCCGACTACATGAAAAGCGCGGCCCTTGCCAAGGATCATGAAAAGTGCCTCATTGATTTCGGTTATGGTAAACTTGACCAGGTCACCCACCATAACTACTGGGCTGAAAAGCCTTTCGTATCAGTTGACGACGACCGGATCAAGTGGCTAGCCCTGGAGAAGAAAGGCCCGGAGAAGGTTTCAGGTGTCAGGGTTCAGAAGGAGAAAGCCGTGCCTATTGGAACCTCTGAACAGAAATCTGACACCCTACACCCGCCTGCCCGCCGTAGCTCTCCTGGCGAAGGAGGGACACCTGACACCTCTTTCGGTCTTTTGCTGCTGCAAAGCTACAGCCGGACAGAGGCGGTCAATGTCACAGTGACCTTCCCCGGCGCAACGGTCTTTCAGGATTTCCAGACCAAAGAAATCATTCCCGCGCCCGGAGGCAAAGCCCGGATAGCCATGCCTGCGAATTTCGCAACAAGGATGTTCCTGGTGTCGCAAAGTGCCGAGGCATTGAATTAATCACCGAACGGAAAGAATGTCCCGAAATAGAATATATGTTATAAGAGAACCTGAAAGAATAAAACGGAGGATTAAATCATGGAATACAGGATGAATTTTACACGAACCGTCTATCACTGCGCCTGTTCGGCGTTGGCTCTTTTGCTGTGCCACGATCTCGCGGCCGCCGAAAATCAATACACCCTCAGCGGAAAAATCTCGGATACCAGCGACAACCTGCTCCCCGATGTGAGAGTGGCATTGAAACGTGCCGGGGTCGTGACCAACACCGACGGAAACGGCAAGTTCTCCCTGTCATTCACCAGTGACAAGCCGCTTGTCAAAGACAAGAAAGAGGTCTACGATTATCTTGAAATTGACAAGGACGGGTATCAGGGACGTACGGTCAATATTCCGGATCTGTCATTCTTCGACAAGCCGGTCGCCGAAAAACTGGAACCCAACCCCATCGGCGAGGACAACGTCGGCTTCAGCACCCGGATGAGCCTGGACTACACCTATCCCCCGATCAGGACGGATGCCGATTATTCGCTTATCAGCGAATCAAAATGGAAAGAATTTTTCGCCGGCATGGACGGCAAGAAGAAGGATGGCCCCACGGATCGGGTGTATTTCCACGCCTATGTCCCAAAGAATGCGAAAAAACTGAAAGCCGTGTTCCTGCTCAGTCGCCACGGCATAGGTTCGATAGACCATCCTGTTTTGCGTGACTTCGCAAACCGTCACGGCATCGCCCTTGTCGGTATGCTGGGAGATCCGGTACAGAGGGGCTTTTATCCGGTGAGCGTTATAGACGAGCATCTTAAAAAACTGGGGCAGATGGTGAATCATCCGGAACTTGCAACTGTTCCCATGTTGACGTTCGGCCATTCCAACGGCACTGGCTTTGCAGGCAGTTTCCCCTCACAACGGACTGACCGCGTAATCGCCTGGATTTCATATCACTCCGGATCGAGTTTCCATCTGCAGTTTCCCAATGTCGAGAAAGTGCCCGGACTGGCCATGCACGGGCAGATAGATCAGTTCGTCAATGCCGGCCAGGAGCAGACGATCAAGAACCTTCGCAAGGATCGGAACGCCGCGCTGTCCATGATGATGGAGGGGAATGTCGGCCACGGTCCCGTGGACAAAGGACAGAACGCCACCTGGACGTTCATCGTTGAATTCTGCGAGGCGGCCATGCGAATCCGTCTGAATGACGACGGGACGCTGAAAACTGTCTCCATTGAGCAGGGATGGCTCGGCGCGAATTACGACCGGAGCAAAGGCGGTCAGCAGGAACTGGCGATTGCCCCGTATGCGGAATTCAAGGGTGACCGCTCAATTGCCAACTGGCTGCCCGACAGGAAATTCGCCGAGACATGGCAGCTCTACGGGAAAACCGATCCCAGGCCTGTTAAATAGTTAAAGTCGAAAAGAAATTATCTCACAAAGGCAGAAATCCGCTTCATTGCAAAGGACTAGCAGATGTGGGAGTAAGTCCCGAATGGGCGGAATGGATGAGAGAAGCCTTCCTGGAATTCGGTTCGGCAAGCGCAAAGACAGGTGGGACACCAGTTGTTCAATAAATTACATGCAAAGGCATATGAAAGTTGACAGGATAACATGATTGACTTGATATTTTGAATTCAATAAATCCAGAAAATCCTGTAATCCTGTCTATACATTTCTAATGCTTTAGTCCCATATTTTTGATAAGGAGAGCACATGAAAGCAGTCGATTTCTCATTGGATCTTAGTGCGAACCTCGCACCCCCGAACCATTTGTGGGTCAACAGCGGCTGGGGGACGGTTTCCCCGCTCTGGCCGACGGTCTGCGGGGTCGGTGAATGTTTCTCCCCTCCGTTCGCCGCACGCGGACTGAAGCTTCTGATGAACTTCAAAGTGGACGGGCATTTACTGGTTGACAACGGCAATCACGGCAAAGGCGACTGCGGACTGCTCTTTTCAGGTGGGACATGGAGACCTGATTTCATTGAAAGGAAAGGGACGTACCACCATCTGATTGAGGGCCGGCTCATCTCCGTTCAAGTCACCAGCAGGCTCTTTCCCCTCGTTAAACGAGCCGGCTATCTGCTCTCGATCGCCATTTTGAACCGCAGCGGGCGCAGTATCCGCATTTATACCGAGCCGAATATCGAGCCCGGTTCGCCCTCCAAAGTGCCTCTTGATAAATGGACGTACTGCGTCCCGCCTCCCGGCGCACCGGCAATCGGCAAAAAGTCTGGCTTGTGGAGCAACGGCGAATCAGCAATCAGACTGTTGATGCCTGAGACACAAATCAATATCGGGCACAGCGAAGAGGCTATTCTTGAGTTGGCGGTAATTGTCGGAGATGAAAAAGAATGCGATGTCAAAAACGCCAATCTGACATTGTGGAAGAAGGAGGCATTGGACGCTTGGCGTAACAGGATGGCAAGGGCCTCCGGCAATATTCCGACCCTGCATTCGGACATACCGGGACTTGAGGAGTATTATAGGCGGTCGCTGATCAGCGGACTGGTCTGCCTCTGGGATCGTCCCGACTTCGCAACTAATCCGTTTCTTGCCGTCTGCGGAATGGATGGCGGAGGCGTTTCAGCTTATCCATGGGATATCGGAGGATACATGCCCCACAGTACAGTCATGTTGCTGGGGGATGCAGCGGAAGACTTGCTGAATGCAATGGACAATATGGGGTTGGACGAATTCAATCAGCTCACCCCGTCAGGTTCCGGGGCGGGGCGCTGGTATTCATACAACTGCTGGTCCTTTATCAACCTGGCCTGGGCCCTGGCCCTGCAGCGGGAACTGTCCAAGAAGTTCTTTTCCAGACTAGTCAAATCTTTCAACAGGATGGATGCAAAGAATGTGTTTTGCGGCAACCTGGTGGATTACGGATACCAGTTCAATCTTCTTGAAATGCGCGGCATCGGCTGGGAACATGTCGTATCAAGCCCTAACGCAGAACGCGCCTGGTGCATGGAGCGCTTGGCCGATATGGCGGACTTCCTGAAACTGTCAGGCGGAAAAGAATGGCGGAAACAGGCGAAGACCATACGGATGGAAATTATTTCAGCCTTATGGAACAGGAAGACAAAATGGTTCGACAGCCTGTATCCGGACGGCCGACGCGAAACCGTTTACAGCATCCAGGCTTATGACACATTGAGAATGCTTGGCAAGGATTGCCCTCCCGAGATTAGCACGTCATTACTCTCTCATCTTGTCGAAGGGAAATTTCTAGGCACTTACGGGGTGAGCAGCGTGTCGGCCGAAGATCAGACGCATTACGAATTGAACGATCCCGACTGGTCTGGCGGTGGCGCCTATACCGGCGAAACGCCCATGCTCGCGCTGACACTTTGGGAATTGGGCCATCATGAATTGGCGTGGGATGTCCTGAAACGGCTCTTCTGGATGGGAAAGCATCTGCCGTACTTCCCGCAGGAGCACTACTGCGACCGACCGCAGGTCCCAGCACATAAACGGGCAAATGTCTGTTCCGGAATGTCCGGGGTCGAAGCGATTCTCTTCGGTCTGGCGGGATTTTCCCCGCAGATAAACGGCGAACTGTGGATTAATCCTTCCCCTCATGTGAAAGGAAACATTTCCATTGGCGGCTTTAAATTTAGGGGTCATGCCGTAGACTTGACTATTTCAAATGGCAAGAGCGAAGTGAAAGTGGACGGAACTAAAATCCACGCGGGGAAGACTCGTCCACTTCTTGCGTTGAAGAGTAATTGTTGATTTAGCCCCCTGCCAGTTCATCTGGCAGGAGCAGGAGATTGTTAAGGCTATCGCAGGAGAGCAATCTTTTATTCCCGCCAGGGAAACTGGCAGGGGATAACAAGAATATACTTATAGATGAAATATGCATAATCGGAAAAATAATAATTAAAAAAATATGAGGAGAAGAGATGAACAGAAAACGTTGTGCAGTCGTGGGGATCGGTCACCGCTCCCATTCGTGGATTCCGCAAATTGTGAAAACCTACAGGGAAGAGGCGGAGCTTGTCGCGCTCTGCGATCCCGCCGTGACGCGCTGCCATGACGCCAATAAATACTTCGGCGCAAATGCAGTCTGTTACGACGATTACGACCGGATGCTGTCGGAGGCAAAACCCGACTTGGTTATTGTCGTCTCCCCGGAGCATGTCCACACGGACCAGATCGTCAAGGCCCTTGATGCAGGATGCGAGGTGGCGACTGAGAAGCCGCTCTGCACGAAAGCGGAAGAGGCCGTACGCATCCTTGATGCTCAAAAGAGAAACGGAAAAAAGGTCTTCATGGGTTTCAACTACCGTCATATCCCGCTCTGTTCCAAAATCAAGGAGACAATCCTGTCCGGCGCGATCGGAACTCCCGTATCCGCAGATCTCACCTGGTATCTCGACTACAGGGGCCACGGCGCATCATACTTTCGGCGCTGGCACCGGCTCATGGAAAAATCCGGCGGACTTCTGATCACCAAGGCGACTCATCATTTCGATCTGGCAAACTGGTGGCTCGGCGACCGGCCTGAAAGTGTCTTCTCCCTCTGCGCACTCAACTTCTTCGGCAAGGGCAAGGGCAAATTCAAGGGGACTCGCTGCCGCGACTGCGCACACAAGAATGAATGCGAGTTCTTCTTCGACGTCGATGACAAAATCCGCAGGAGCCGAGAACTCGGGTACAAGGTGAATATCGTCCGCGATTACGAGGGAGACACCTGCGTTTTCTCGGATGACATCGACATTTACGACACCATGGCGGTAATGGTGCGCTACAATAACGGCGCCATCCTGAATTACTCATTGAATGCATCTGTGCCGTTCGAGGGATGGAATCTCGCCATCAACGGGACAAAAGGCAGGCTTGAATCGAAGATCACTGATAATAAACCGAGTCCCGGATGGCAGCAGAAATACCAGATTGCCGATCCCGACGGCAGGCTCCTGAAGGGAAAAGGTTTCAGGATCACCGACTGGCCCGCCGAGTATAACATCCACGTCATGCCGCATTATGGCGATGACTATGAGATCAAGCCGCCCAACATTGCAGACGGGCACGGCGGAGGCGATTTCAAAATCTTCGACGCCTTGTTCAAAGGCACGCTTGCCGGAGGCGACCCGCTCGGTCTCTATGCATCCGCTATTGACGGAGTCTCAAGCATGATCATAGGCGCCGCTGCCAACAAATCAGCTGCGACAGGACAGCCTGTCGAAATCAAAGACATGATAGGCGATTACGCGGGATAAGTTAGGCGGCCAAGGGCTGCAACTTTTGAACAATCGAATATCGAACATTTGAATGACGAATATCGAAGTGTTAAAAAAACAGAGAGAGACCAGAAGTTAATAAATGCGTGAATTCGAAATTCTTGTTGGAGTTCACGGCTTTAGCGTGTCTTGGTATTTATATGGCATGCAACTTTGAAATTCCTATACCTTAAACCTGCGGACTTCGCACAATTCAGGGATTGAATCTGCGGCGCCGTGACGCGTCACGCATAATGCCGACGCCTTGCAGGCGGTGCTTATCGCATCTCCCGGTTTGCCGCCTTTTGAAACAGATGCGAGATAATATCCGATAAAGGTGTCGCCGGCAGCAGTCGTATCAACTGCCTTCACATTGAAAGCCGGTACACGGACAATTTTATCGCCCTCCATATAGGCGACTCCCTTTGAGCCGAGTGTCAGTATCGTCAACGCCTTCGGGAATTTCCTTTTCATCTCACGGATTATTTTTTCAGTCCCTTTTTTTCCTGCGAGTTCCGCAGCCTCTATTTCATTGAGTATGAAAAGATCTACAAGTTTTAACGGATAAGACAGCACATCAGCGGTCATAGGCGCAGGATTGAAGATTATTTTCAATTTAAGCCGGGACGCCTCTTTCATGATATGCACGGTTGAACTGATTTCATTCTGCAGAAGCAGATAATCACCCTTGTGGAATTTCCCCAGGACGGAATCTGCGAATTTCGCATCAACAGTCTGGTTTGCCCCGCCAAAAAGTATTATTGAATTCTCGCCGGTCTTACTGACCTGGATGATTGCATGTCCGGTCGGAGTTTCACAGACTTCCAGATATTTTGTCTTTATGCCCGACTCTTCAAGTTTCGACTTCAGCCAGATCCCGTCCGCGCCTATTCTGCCTGCATGGTAGACATCGGCTCCGGCCCTGGCAAGCGCAATTGACTGGTTGGCCCCCTTCCCCCCTGAAAATTTTTTATATGAAAGGCTCGACAGCGTCTCTCCCGGCCTTACGAAATGCCCGACGGAATAAACGTGGTCAACATTGACAGACCCAAAATTCAGTATTTTCATGCGATCCCCTTTCATCTTCACAGCACTTGCATTAACGATCTTTAATTCGCCGGATGCGACAATGTTCATAATAATATGGTCGGATTTTTTTAAAACCGCGAAATACATTAAACAAAAAATATAAAACAGCACAGGCAATTGCCACGTCGAATGACTGCCAATCAGGCGATTGGCGTTCATAGGGTAAATCCCATGAAAATCATATGGAAGGCGTACAGGCTTTCCATGATCTCATAAATTCATTTCATCCTGTCAATATAATTGTGTCTTTGCATATGGACACGCTAAAGCCGTGAACACCAACAAGAAGAGGACACAAGCTTCAAATGCCAAGCGGACGCTTGGCGTTCCCAGGGAAGAAGAATTTCGGGCTGGAAAGCCCGAGATCAGTTTTTAATAATAAGACACAACTGAAGTTGTGAACTCCAACAATCTCGGCTTACGACGGATTATCCCTCAGCTTCTGAACTTTCGCACTTACGCATTTTCGAACTACTGCTTACTCGGTCACGCGGTCACTTTTTCCTGGGATGGAAATAACAAACAGGTTTGGAAAGGGATGGGGGGCGGGGAAGGGAAGAACCTTTCCTTAAAAGGTTTTCCTTCCCCGCATCAATGGCTTTAAGGCAAAGATCTCGGGCTGGAAAGCCCGAGTTACTTGATGCGCGCCTTTACGAAGCTCTCTATGTCGGCGGCTTCCTGGGGACCTACGACGACTTTCCAGCCGGGAAGGCTTTCCTCAAGTTCACCGCTTATCTGCGCGACGTATCCGGGAATGATTATCTGGCGTGTTGCAACCTGCTCCTCCAATCCGATGCCCTTGATGAACTTCGCAATTGACGCACCGGAGAATTTCCCTGCCGCCCAGGCGGTGAGAACACTCATCCCCTCGCATTCCGGAACCACAAGCCAGGCGTTTGTGCCGCTGTTTTCTATTTCCCCGGACACGATGAAGTATGTCAGGGAGAAATTGGTCGTTATGAAGACCGGAGAATTCTTGTCGGGTTCGCCGACGGCATAGACCTTAGGTTCAACCTGAATAGGCTTCTGCGGGTCGGTATAGATGTTGAGGCGCAAAGTCATCAGGGAGACAAGCATTGCCGGATCGAAATCCGGAAGCACACAGATCCCGCCATACTTCGTGATTTCATTTATGACGTCCGCCGCCACGTCAAACATTTCCCCACCATCTATGAACTTAAGAGAAGGATAACCAAGAGCCTTGAAAGAATCCTTAAGCGCCGCCCTGCGTGTTATCGAATTGACTTGGAACTGTTCCGCAAGTGAAAATGTTTCAAAGTTGAGGATCAGGTTGTTGAATCCTGATTCCTTTATTTTTGCTGTAAGTGCGACTAATTCGTCAAGATTCGGAGCTGTCACGGCCAGAGCATGTCCGTTCTCCTGTGCGACTTTGACAAGTTCCTCCGCCGTCTTGGGATCCGCCGAAGCAATTACGCTGTTCGAACCTTTAACGGCTTTTGCCGCAGCCGAAATGGACTGCATGCTGGGACTCCGAATCACAAGCGGTCGCTTTGTAACTTCAAAAGCCTTGGCGCAGAGATTTGCGAACTTCGCAGAATCTCCGCTTTTGTCGGTTACTGAAACCAGATCAACAC
>JBAZRS010000188.1:0-9018 GCA_041662825.1 Victivallales bacterium
GGCTGATTTGATTTTATTGATTTTACCGGCCGATTGGACAGGTATGCGGATTGTTTTGCTCTGGTTTGCAAGGGCGCGACGCATTGATTGTTTTATCCACCATGCGGCATATGAACTGAATTTTGCGCCTTTTGCGGGATCAAATTTTTCGACAGCCCTCATGAGTCCGATATTCCCCTCGGAAATAAGGTCGAGGAGCGGAAGTCCAAGCCCTTTGAAATCATGTGCGATTTTGACAACGAGACGCAGATTCGCCTTGATAAGTGTCGCCCTGGCCTCCTCCTTGAGTTTCATGTCAGTTCCGTGGATCTTGGCGGCAAGCTCGACTTCCTCCTCTTTTGTCACAAGAGATATCTGGCCGATGTCCTGCATATACACTTTCATGGTGTCATTTTTTGAAAGTGAGGAGGTGTCGTCCTGACTGGCCTCCCTTTTAGAGGGTCTTGGCGCAGCGACTCCCCCTTCAGAGCCGATTTTCCTTGGCCTTCCCACTTTTCTTTTTCCGGGAAGTTCTGGAGCGCTTTCCAGCGGTTCCTGCATCGGCACCTTAACTGATTTAACAGCTGTTTTGGCCGCCTTTGCCGTGCCAATTTTCACATTTTCAACGACCTTGACGGCCTTGGCAACTGGTTTTTCGTCTTTATGGGAAGCGGAGGTTTTATTGCCGATCTTTTTGACAATAGCCTTCTTTGAGGCAGTAATCTTTTTATCTTGTGCAGATGGCCTTACAGTCTTTATGGCTGCTTTCTTTACAGCCACAGCTTTGGCAGGTTTCTTTTTAACCGACGCATTTTTCACCTTGGAAGGTGCGGTTTTTATCGCAGGTTGTTTTTTTACCTTGTCCGTTTTTACAGTTTTCGCCGACGGTTTAATTTTATCAACCTTCTTGGCGACGATCTTTTTTGCGGACGGCTTTGATGTTTTTTTAATCTTTTTCTCGCTTTTCTTGGCTTTCATATTACCTGCAAATTATTTTAATCTAAATGTGAAATGCAAACTCAAGCTAATGGAACTATATTTTTACAAAAGGGGCTTAATATACATTGACTGTCAGAAATGTCAAAATTAATTAAAAATTCCCGCTGGAAAAGCGTTTTTAACAACTGGGTTTCGGAGAATATTCCGGAAGACGGGATTTTCCTGAATGTGGATACGGAAACGCTTTTCCCTGTCATCCTTCGTTCAATCATCAATACCGTCGGTCCTGCAGTCATTATAACCCCGAGCCTGGCCATTGCTGAAAACATTTCGGCCGGACTTCCCCTATGGGGCGAACTTTCAGGGAAAACAATTTCTCCGGTTCTTATTCCTGAAACCGAAGAGGGGAACCGCTTTATCCCGGAAAATGAATTTCAGAAAATAAAAGCCCTTTACCTTGCCGCTTCGGGACAGGCGGACTGTTTTGTCACAAGCGCAACTTCATTCATATGCTCCGTGCCCCCTGCGGATTCTCTTCTCGGTAGCACCCTGAAAATCAAGACCGGGGCGAGCATTAGCCTGAAACTTCTCCTTGAGAATCTTGTGAAAATGGATTATGACGATGAGATTGAAGTCAATGTCCCGGGTGAATTTTCCAGGCGCGGCGGAATAATTGACATATTTTCACCCGGTGCTGAATTTCCGGCAAGAATAGAGTTATGGGGAGATGAAATAACTTCAATAAGGCTGTTTTCAGCTGAAACACAGCTTTCCCTGAGGAATATTCCCGAATATACCGTAATCCCGAGAAACGCTTTCGTTTTTGAGAAGACCGAATTCAGGATAACCGATTATTTCAAGGCAGAAAAACCTGTACTCATTATTGTCCATCCGGAGGAATGCCTGGCGCACATTGAAAGATTCGGTTCTGACACCTCCACATCAATCTGGGATGAAACCGTCGCAGGATTTGAGGATTCGAGAATTGTAAGGCTTCTTGATGCTGTGGAATCATCAAAGTCTTCCGGGGGATGCGACTGCGGATGCATACCTCCAAATCTGGAGATCACCAAGACGATTTCAGGCGAGACCGATGCCGCTTACTCAAACATCATGAGAAAACTGACTGTCGGCCAGGTGGAATCATGGATCAGCGGCGGGTTTGAGGTCGCCCTTCTCGGAACAGGGGATCATACCACTGAACGGATATTTTCCTGGTGCTCCGAAAACAAGATAAAGCCTGAAAATGTCGAAATAGACAGTTCTTTCATAAGTTCCGGGTTCATTTTCAACGAGAGGAAACTGGCCGTATTGACGGAAAAGGAGCTTTTCTTCATACCCCATGCAAGAACCCCCTCATATACCTATACAAAGAAAATAAAAGACTCGCTCAGAAGCGCGGAAATTGCGAACTTCGCAGACATTGAGGAGGGGGATCATGTCGTACACATGGGTTACGGAATCGGGATATTCAGGGGAATAATGACCATTACCGAAAAGGGGATTTCCCAGGAGATGTTCCAGATTGAATTTGCCGACAATGTTTTTGTATATGTCCCGCTGTGGCACGCCGACATGGTTTCAAGATATACGGGCTCAAAAAAGATTGTCCCCACCCTAAGCAAGGTGGGCGGAAGAAAATGCGCTAAGGCCAAACTTGACGCGGTAAGATCGGTCAGGGGGCTTGCGGTGGGCATGCTAAGGATTCAGGCCATGCGCTCCCACAATCCGGGATTCCCGTTCCCGAAGGACGGACACGAACAGCAGACGTTTGAGGAGCTGTTCCGATTTCCGGAAACTCCAGACCAGAGAAAATCAACTGACGAGATAAAAAAGGACATGTGTTCGCCTATTCCCATGGATCGCCTGCTCTGCGGGGATGTGGGGTACGGCAAAACCGAGGTTGCAATACGTGCGGCCTTCAAAGCCGTGATGGCCGGAAAGCAGGTCGCCGTCCTTGTGCCCACTACGGTTCTCGCCCAGCAGCATTTCTACACATTCTCGGAGAGGTTTGCCGAATATCCTGTCATAATCCAGATGCTCAGCAGATTCAAGACCCATGGTGAACAGAAAACAATACTCAAGGAACTGGCTGAAGGGAAGATCGACATCATCATAGGGACCCACAGGATCGTACAGAAAGATGTCTCGTTCCCTGATCTCGGCCTTATAATAATAGACGAGGAGCAGAGGTTCGGCGTTGAACACAAGGAGAAGCTGAAACAGCTCAGGGCGACTGTTGACATCCTGACAATGACCGCCACCCCGATTCCCAGAACACTGTACATGTCGATGACCGGAATCCGTGACCTCAGCACCATCATGACACCCCCGGGACTTCGCATGCCGGTCCAGACAATGGTATGCAAATACGACGAGAAGAATATCCGTGATGCCCTGACACGGGAAATACAGAGGGGTGGGCAGGTTTTCTATCTGCACAACCGCATCAGTTCAATAGAGAACACCTGCAATAAGCTGAAAATGCTCGTTCCGGGTGCGAAATTCGCAATCGCCCACGGAAGAATGGCGGAACATGAGCTGGAAAAGGTGATGACCGCCTTTCTCGACGGGAAGACCGATGTCCTTGTCTGCACCACGATCATCGAATCCGGTCTGGATATCCCCAATGCAAATACGATAATAATTGAAAGAGCCGACCGTTTCGGACTTGCTGAACTTTACCAGTTGAGGGGCAGGGTCGGCAGATGGACGCGACAGGCTTATGCATATCTTCTTCTCCCCCCGCACAGCATTCTTTCCGGGAACGTAAGGGAGAGAATAAGTGCAATAAGGCGCTACACCCAGCTTGGCGCGGGTTTCAAGCTGGCATTGAGGGATCTGGAAATCAGGGGTGCGGGAAATATTCTCGGTGAAGAGCAGAGCGGGCATATCAATAAAATCGGGTTTGACCTGTATTGTTCATTTCTTAAGGCGGCAGTTGCCGAACTTAAGGGAAATCCTGAGAAAGTCGTGCCTCAGACGGAAATATTCATAGATTTCATAGATTTCGCCCATTCTTCTGTGAAAGGCAGAATAGCTGCCGCACTGCCTCCGGATTACATTCCTTTTGAAAAGCTCAGGGTGGATGTATACCGCAGCCTGAGTCGCGCCTCCGACTGCGAGGAACTTGAGCATATTTCGCATGAGCTTGTTGACAGGTACGGGAAAATTCCGGTGATGGCCCAAAATTTGATTAAAGTTTACAAAATCAGGCTTTCCCTTGCAAAATCAGGATATAAGTTTCTAACAGTGAGAAACAATGAAGTGATAATTGGCCCCGACATCAAAACGAATAAGGATGAAGCTAAGTTTTACCTTAAGGAGAATAATCCGGATAAAAAATTCGGAGAGCTCTTCAAATTGCTTACGTCCACCCACAGTCATTCGGGAGAATGACGGATGGATGGATTGTTGGATAAATGGATGATTGGTTTTGAATTTTACGGGATACGGGAAGTGCAGGAATTCATGAAAAAATTGAAACAATCATCCGGCGGATTTTTCATTTGTTGTTTTACAATTAAGTCCTTCATTCGCAACCATCCATCAATCCATTCATCCAATCATCCATGGTACTAAAAACATAATATGCAGGGAAATTATGAAAAAATTCACCGTTGGAATAGATCTGGGAGGAACAAAAATCCTGGCGATCGTGGTGTCCGACAAAATGAAAGTCGTATCCAGGTCGAAATGCAAGACAAAGCCTGCACTCGGCATTGACGGTACGGGGTATAGGATGAAAGAGGCTGCGGAGGAAGCCCTTAAGGAGATAGGGCTTTCCTGGAAAGATGTCGAAAATATAGGGATCGCGGTGCCAACATCAGTCGATCCTTGCACGGGCGACGCCCTTCATGCTCCGGCTCTGGGTTGGAAGAATCAGCCTCTCAGAACACGGTTCCAGCAGATTTTCAGGAAAAAAATATTCCTGGAGAATGACGGGAATCTCGGGACACTGGCCGAATTCAAGTGCGGAGCCGCCAAGGGGTTCAAGCATGTGGTTGGATATTTTGTGGGAACCGGACTGGGTGGCGGGATAATCGTTAACGGTCAAATGCACACAGGGGCCAGGGGATGCGCCGGGGAACTCGGTCATGAAATAATCAAATATCAAGGGAGGAAATGCGGGTGCGGGAAGCTCGGATGTATTGAGGCATATTGTAGCAAGACCGCCTTTTGCAAACAGTTTAAGGAACTCATAATTGACAAGGGGATGAAAAGTCTTCTGAGTGAATACACGGACAATGATTTTAAAGGCATAAAAAGCAGTGTCTTGTCAAAATGCTATAACGCCAAGGACAAAATCACGTGCAGGATTCTCAACAGGGGGTTTTATCTGCTGGGACTTGCCGCGGCAAACCAGGCTTCCGTCATTGCTCCTGAATGCATTGTTTTCGGAGGCGGAGTCATGGAGGCCCTCAGTCAGAAGGCGATGCCCAGCATTAAAAAGGGTTTCGCTGAAAATCTGTTTGCCCTTTCACCCGATGATGTCAAACTGAGAATTTCCCATTTCAAGGATGATGCTGTTCCTATGGGTGCCGCCGTCTACGCTATGGCGAAGGGGGAAGTCTGAAAGACTTTTTGCCATTAACGGGACAAGCGAGGTATTATAAATTTTCCGGAACGGAAAATTTTTCCTTCGGATGTTTTTTTAATCGTATTATGTTAGGATATGAAAGTTGCATGGCTAATATGCAGTGCTTTGCGTATAAGTCTTGACTTTTATGCAATATAACTCAATGATACCGAGCCTTCCCGTTCATTGCGCTTTTTCAAAGCAATGGCTCCGGACGCGTCCGCCTTGCAACTTGTCCACAACGCCAGGCACTATGAGGAAATTGACGGTATTAATGTTGTAAACGACAAATGGTTGGCGGAGCTTTCCGCATGATCGGGAGAGCTGTCCAAAATGAATAGCAGGAGTGCGACGACCCAAGGAGCCTCTGTTGCAGCTGGAACGGATATATACGCAATGATAAAAGGAGGAGACTGAAGATGAATACGCTTATCGTGATGTTAGTCCTCCTCTCCATTCCGTTTTTCGCCGTCCTCATATTCACCGCCCTCATGCACAATATCCTTGTCTACAGGAGGAACGCCGCCGATAATGTTTTCTCGACCATTGATGTCATGCTGAAAAAAAGGTATGATCTGATTCCGAACCTGGTTGAAACTGTAAGGGGCTACGCCTCGCATGAAAAGGAGACTCTTACGAAAATATCTGAAATGCGTGCCAGGGCCGTTTCTGACAATACCGGGATAAACGAGAAAATAAATCTGGACGGGGAGATCACAAGTGCCATCGGCAGGATTTTCGCCATAGCGGAAAATTACCCGAACCTGAAAGCCAACGAGCAGTTCCTCAACCTGCAGAAAAACCTTTCAGATATGGAGGAGCAGATCGCAGCCGCCCGCAGGGCGTACAATGCCGCAGTCACCGACTTCAATAATTCCTGTGAGATGTTCCCCACTAACATTTTCGCGTCCCTTTTCAGTTTTGAAAAGAAAAAACTTTTCCAGGTGTCCGACAATGAAAAACAGCCGGCAAGGGCGCTTCCGTGAAATCTGAGACCGATTTGAAACAATTTTATGATCTTACTCTTTCTGGATCACTTAAGGATCTCGAAGAAAAAAGAAGAAAAATAGCATCCAAACTCATTGTTTTCTGGATTGTAATTGTGTTTATCTTCCTGTTGGGTTTATTGGCTTCCGCAGCAATGAGGAATCCTGGAATTTCAATTGCCTCGTTTATTTTCCTCCTTATTTTCGGGCTGATCGTTCATTTCATATTCTTCAACAGGGAGATCAAATCTTTCACTTCCGAATTCAAAAGTAAGGTAGTAGGGGAAGTGGCCAGATTTGCCAATGAAAAGCTTTCGTATTCCCCTGAAAACGGCATAAGACAGCAGATTTACATGGACAGCAAGATATTTCTGACCAATCCGGACAGGTATAAATGCGAGGACTATGTTTCCGGGAGAATAGGGGAAACACAGATCGAGTTTTCGGAAATACATTCGGAATATAAGACAGAAAGCACTGACAGCAAAGGGCATCATCATACTGAATGGCACACCATTTTCCGGGGACTTTTCTTCATTGCCGATTTCAACAAGAGCTTTCAGGGTACGACTGTCGTCCTCCCTGATTTGGCGGAAAAGGCATTCGGATTTATCGGCAAGATCTTCCAGTCGTGGAACCTGACAAGGAAAGGGCAGCTCATAAAACTGGAGGATCCCGATTTTGAAAAGCTTTATGTCGTTTACGGGGACGACCAGATCACGGCAAGATATATACTGACCCCCGGCCTTATGCAGAGACTTGTCGAGTTCAGGAGAAACAGGAACAGTACGGTCTTCCTCTCCTTCAGGGATTCCAAAGTATATATTGCGATTTCAATCAACAGGAATCTCTTCGAACCCAGGATATTCAGATCCAATGAAGACTTCGCCCTCATCAGGGACTATTTTGTAAACCTTGATCTTGCAGCCAGGATAATCGAGGAACTCGGTCTGAACACAAGGATATGGAAGTGACCTGATCCTTCGATTTTCACCCCCCCCCCTTGTTTTTAAATTATCCGGGGCGGAAAAATTTTCCAAGAGAATGTCTCACTTAATCAAACGCAGGCAGATCGGATAGCGGAATTTTATCCCCTCGTTCGCCTTGAGTGTTGCAATAATCACATAGACTATCGCGTATATCGCGACGGCTATGATGAGCAGAAAGCCTATAAGGATGAAACACAGGGGGATGCAGGCGATGCTTGCAATCGCAGTGGTTATCTGAAAATTCAGGGATTCTTTCCCCTGATCGTCCACAAGGGGATATTTCTCCTTCTGCGTAAGCCAGATGACAAGAGGGGCTATAATGTTGCCGAAAGGGATGATGAAACCCGCAAATGCGGTTAAGTGACAAAGCATGGCCATTGTTTTCTCTTCCTTGCTCGAACCGACTTCAGCTGTGTTTTCGCTCATGGACAATTCCCCCTTTTTTATTTTCACTCTTATTATAAAAATTTACACTTGGCGGTGTAAATATTTATTCCCATTCGATTGTGCCCGGCGGTTTTGAAGTGAGATCATAGACTACGCGATTTACTCCCCGGACTTCGTTTATGATCCTGTTGGAGATGAGTCCCATAAGTTCGTATGGCAGCTTCACCCAGTCGGCGGTCATTCCGTCCTGGCTTTCAACCACACGCAGGGCGATCACATTCTCATAAGTTCTCTCATCCCCCATTACGCCTACAGTTTTAACAGGAAGGAGAACTGCGAAAGACTGCCATGTCTTATAGTACAAATCAGCCCTCTTCATTTCCTCCACGACTATGGCGTCCGCCTCGCGGAGCGTGTCGAGCCCGGCTTTTGTGATGGAACCGAGAATGCGTACCGCAAGTCCCGGACCGGGGAACGGCTGGCGCTGCACGATTTCATCCGGAAGACCGAGTTTTCTGCCGACTTCCCTGACTTCGTCCTTGAATAGCTTGCTCAGCGGTTCGACAAGTTTCAGCTTCATCTTGTCTGGAAGTCCTCCTACGTTGTGATGGCTTTTGATCATTGAACTCGGATTTCCGCCGATCGGAACGCTTTCTATGACATCTGGATACAGGGTTCCCTGCGCAAGAAAATCCGCATCTTTTATTCCGGAAGCAGCCTCCTGGAACACCTCTACGAATTCCTTTCCGATTATTTTTCGCTTTTTCTCGGGATCAACGACATCTGCGAGTTTCGCAAGGAACCTTTCCTCCGCATCTGCAACCCTCAGGTCAAGCTTGAAGTTTTTCCTGAAAACATGGGCCACCTTTTCAACTTCATCCTTCCTCAGAAGTCCGTTGTTCACGAAGATGCAGGTAAGCTGTTTTCCAATCGCCTTATTGATGAGGGCGGCGGCTACGGCGGAATCAACACCGCCGCTCAATCCGAGAATGACATGGCCGCTGCCGACTTTATTGCGGATTTCGCGGACAGACTGGTCGATGAATGATTCCATTGTCCAGTCTCCCTTGCAACCGCATATCTTGAGGCAGAAGTTTTCGATAATCTTTTTGCCTTTCGGGGTGTGAACAACCTCGGGGTGGAATTGGAGATCGGAAGA
>JBAZRS010000189.1:0-3592 GCA_041662825.1 Victivallales bacterium
AGATTCATCAGGCCTTGGGAGCTTTTCATTTTGCCAGGGCCGGAAGATTGTCCAGCAAGCTTTAATTCCGTGCCAGGATCTGCGGATTTCGCAAGTGTCGCCATCTGTTCGTCCCGCGATGGCATATGAACCGGACCGAGTATATTCCATTCAGTTTCCCAGTCAGTGTAGGGATATGATTCTTCATGCTCGTGAACCCAGTAATGCGGGCGGATGTCGAACTGTATGGAGATGCTGTCGTCCGGCTTCCATTTCCTGTCAAGGACAAGATATTGTCCGGCGGATACTTTCTCTATCTTCTGTCCGGCGACACGGACGATTGTTTTTTCCGACCAGGAGGGAATGCGCAACGCCAGTTTGAAAGACTCCGGCTTTTCAATCCCTATCTTGATCTTCACCAGGGGTTGTCGAGGATAATCAGTCTCCTGAATGAGCCTGCATGAACGGCGGGATGGAAGCTTGAAGGATAATGAACAGGGTCCGTAATAATTCAGGACAGTCATTTCATCGCGCTGCATTAGTGCCCAGTTACCGAGCATTCCCAGCATTCTGGGCCCGTTGACCGAGCAGCAGTTCAGTTCAGGGGTGGCGGGGCGCGCCTGGAACACGATGGAATGCGCACTGGCAACGCGTCTGCCCTCCATGGGCGTGTCGTAGGTAACCCAGCGTCCGGAGGGATTTATGAGTCCAAGTCCGGAGTTGAAAAGTGAAAGTTCCAGTTCGTCGGCCACCTTCGAATCCCCGCTCATTCTCAGCATGTCAACGGACATTGCAGTCCATGCGACCGTGCAGCAGGTCTCGATCGCTCCGAGGCCGTACGGGTTGCCGGTTGCGCGTTCGCCGGACGAGAAACCTCCGTTGTTGTGGCGGTCCCCTTTCTGCATGCTGCGCCACAAATGTTCAAACGCCCTGCGGTATATCATGTCGCCGGTGATGAAATATTTCTCGGCGATTCCCTGGATTGCGTGAAGACTTTCCCATCTCGGCTTCGGTGTCTGGCAGAATTCCATACCCTGCAATGCGGTCCGTACATAGTCCCCCGCCGGCGGTTTTTCAAAGTCGCGTTCAATTTCATCGGCAATCTCAAGGTATCGCGGCTCCCCGGTCTTCATGTAAAGCAGGAACATGGAATGATAGGGCGCCATGTTCATTTCCAGGTCTCCGACTTCATGCAGGCGACGGCCTGTCCCGAGAAAGGTCGAACAGAGCAGATCTGCGATTTTGCAGGCGGCAGTGAGAGCTGACGGATCATTTGTCGTATCATGCCATTTCAGGAGTCCGAGCATTGCATGATAATGTCCCCATGCGTCCCAGGTTGTGCCGCAGTTCGGCGGATTTCCGTTCAGTCCTAGCCGAAACGCCTTCGGCCAGGGGCCGATATAACCGTCATCGTCAATGCATGAGATCATTTCGCGGACAAAGGAATGAAGATGTTTCTTAAGGCGCGGATTTCGGGTCAATGACAGGATCTGGCTGGCATGTGTAAGGTATTTGCCGGCGAATTCGCCTGCCCACGGTACCATGTTGCGCAGCGGCATGCGGTCGCGCTCACGGAACATCGCGAGCATTCCAGGATTCGCCTGTGGTGCCGGTAGAATCCACTGTTCCGTCACTGCGGCAAGGAGCCGTCCTATTTCACCGCCGATGTCGAATTCCTTTTTTTCAACTGCTTCCAGTACGGGAGGAGAATTATATTTTACAGGTTTACTGCGCAGAGTTTTCACTGCAGAATAATTTGTTTTTGTCTTTGCCTTGCCATTCTTTTTCATTCTCATATATAATATCTCCGACTTTCTTAATTCAGTGATTATGTATATATCAGCATTATTATAACCATGATTATAAGCTAGAGAATAGACAATATGATATTAATTAAGTATATTTTGATATGATTACTAATTGTCTCGAAATAGAATAGAGACCCCAACGGGTTTATCCCGTTGGTGAATAAGATTGGGAGGCTAGGTGGCGCTGACCCTAGCCTCCCAATCTTATTCACCACCGACGCAAGGTCGGTGGGGTCTAAATAATTATGAGACGATTAGTAACTCCTCTGGGAGTTGGAAAAATATGCATTCTCCTACTGGGGTAAAATATTTGCCAACAGGATTAATCCATGTTACTCCATACGGTTCTGCAAAGATAAAATATTCAAACTATAAACCTAAAGGAACAAGTAATGATTAAAACCTTTCCCATACTTGTTTTTATGCTTTTTTTATTAGGATGTGAATCAAAAGAAGAAAGGCAGTTAAGACTTAACCACCAAATGCTTAGCCCCCACTTATGCTACACCGTGGAAGCGATCAACGAAGGAGTCGATGTCAACTTTAAGGACAGAGAAGGCAAGACGATTTTAGTGAAACTTACCGAAAGGAATATGGTTGGAGAGTTTGATAACGTAATTAAGTATATTCTAAAAAACACAAATATCGATGTTAACGCTCAGGATAATAAAGGAAGAACCGCATTGTTTTATTCTATGGAATTATGTAAAATATCCTTAATAACAGATTTTCTGAATTACGGAGCAGAGCCAAACATCAAAGATAAAGAAGGAAATACTGCTATTTTTGCTCTTCCATTAAGAGCAAGAAATGACGGTGATAAAATCATACCCCTGCTAATTAACAAAGGTGCAATAATAAACGAGATAAACAGTGACCATGAAACCGTTTTAGATATATCAATAAGAAGATTGTATTTGGATGAATATATGAATAAGTTAATCCCTCTTCTTCGTGAATATAGCGCCAAGACTGCTGCCGAACTGAAGACTCCTTTCCCCCCATGACGGACAGGGTCACTCCTGGGATGTTAACCTACATTTCGGATGGCGTACAGTAATTTTCGTACATTTTGAAGACAGGTCCCCGATATGTGTTAAGTTAATATTGCTGAACACTGAATGCCGCACAACTTAAGAGACGTATTAGTTTCCTCATTAAGAGATCCCATGAAAATAAATAAAATATCGTTGCGTTACATCGCCATTGCATCACTCGTTGCCGCATCGGTTTTCATTGCGGTAAACTGCGCATCCGATAAAGATGCTCCCAAGCCTGTCGTATTTCCGCCATCGCATCCGCGTCTGCTATATACCGATGAAGAGACCTATGCCCTCAGGAACAGTCCGGACATGGAAAAGCAACGGAAAAGCTTTATTGAGAAAGCCGAAAAAGTCCTCGGGGGAAAACTGTTCGTTCCCAAGACCGGCGGGCAATGGATTTTCTATTACGCATGCCCCAAGGACGGCAGCAGGCTGGAAGCGGAAAGCGGAGATGTCCATGTATGTCTGAAGTGCAAGGCGAAATATTCTGATGAACGGACAAGGGCTGCCTATGTCACACAGCAGTCTGGAAAACTTGAGGAACAGATGAACACGCTGGCACTGGCATATGCGGCTAGCGGGGAAAATAAATATGCCATACCTGTAAGGGAGGCATTTCTGGAACTTGCCAAAGTCTATCCGACTTTGGGAAGGCATGACCGCTGGGGCAGGACAGGCTGGCTGGCGGTGGTCGGGGGAAGGCGCTACTGCCAGCATCTTGACGAGGCAGTGTCTGCGATCAAACTGGCTAAGATTTATGAC
>JBAZRS010000189.1:3654-6167 GCA_041662825.1 Victivallales bacterium
TTCAGATGTTTTCAGTCCGGAAGACCGTGCGGAGATAGAACAGAACTTTCTGGGCGCGATTGTCAGGGAAATCCAAAGATATGAAATTTTCGTGGGCAGGAAGAACAATCACCAGACTTGGTTCAATGCGGCATACGCAAATGTGGGAGTCGCCATAGGAGATGCACAGCTGGTCAATGATTCCATATACGGCACAGGCGGGCTTATATGGCAGTTGAACAACAGTGTCACCGACGACGGAATCTGGTATGAAGGGACAATGAGTTATCATTTTTACGCGCTCAGGGCAATCATTGAAAACTTGAAGGCGGTCAAGCGTGTCGGTCTGGACTTTTCCGGTAATGAACGGCTTAAATCATTTTGGAGCGGTCCTCTCTCAATGACTTTTCCGGATGGAAGCATTCCGGCCATACATGACGGTGATCCGTTTGTATTGACGGGCATGAAGGATGAATATCTTTTCGCCGGCGAGTATTTTAAGGATCCTGCTTTTGCGAAAATCGCAGATGAAAAGAGCCGGGACAGGAGTCTTCCAAGCCAGGTTCTAACAGACATAGGGATAGGTATCCTGCGGCAGGGGCAGGGAGCAGATGCGAAATGCGCTATGATAGATTACGGAATCCACGGCGACCACCATGGCCATCCGGACAAGCTCAACCTGATCCTATACGCACTCGGCAAGGAAATATTCCCTGATACGGGAAGGATCAGCTACAGCGTTCCGGAATATGAAAGCTGGGCGCGGACCACGGCTGCACACAACACTGTTGCCGTCAATGGGAAAAACCAGGAACCGGATACGGGAAAGCTCCTGTATTTTGTAAGCAAGCCCTCTTATTCAGCCTGCCTTGCGAAAAGCGATTCAGCCTATCCCGGTTATGTAATGTCAAGATTTCTGCTGCTCGCAGATAATTTCCTGATTGATGTTTTCAGTGTGCAGGGCTCTGCTAAAGCGTCCCTCGACTGTTTTCTGCACGTCAGGGGAGATTTGAAGTTTCCGGAATCCGCAGAGCCACGGAAGATCACCAGCCTCGGCGACAAAAACGGATATCAGCACCTTAAGGAAATACAGAGTTTCCAACAGTCCGGAAATTATGTATTTGATTTTGTCCAGAAAGATGGCCGTTTCATAAGGATCCATTTGCCAAACGAAAAGGAAAGCCATATTTTTACGGGCATCGGAATTGGCGGTCAGCTGAATGAGAAGGTTCCTTTCATCCTTCGCCGTCGAGAAATTAGGGACACGTTTTTTGTGTCCTGCTATGACTTGAGCGGAACTGGTCGCGCGATATCTGGAATCAAACTCTTGCCTGTGGTGGACGGGAACAGGCAGAACCTTGCTGAGAATGAAGCCGTGGGATTAAAGATTAAACTAAGTGACAGCTCATTGCTTCTGGCTTTTGATCTGAAAGAAAAACCCTCTCCGGGCTTATCGTTCCAGAATCATAAATTTGAGAGGCTTCTGTTCCTGGAGCAACCGTAGGGGAGAAATTGCGTAAGTGGAAAAATTAAAACGGAGGACGTTTATGGAATTTTATAAGATTCCCGGGAAAGTATCGATTTTCCACGGAGGAGATGCCGGATCGAAATGTTATCAATACGCATTGCATGAGCTGGAAAGGCTTTTGCAGAGGATTGGCATATCGACAGAGCTTCATGAAAGCAAGGTGAAATCCAATTCTTTTTTTCTGGCGATTGGGAGGGGGTGCGAGGGTGGTGGATCTTGTACGGATTTGATGTACGACGGTTTCCGGCTTTCTGTTTCAGACGGTGGCGCCGTTATTTCTTCAAACTCTCCAAAAGGGGTTCTAAACGGGGTTTACTTCCTGGCGGAACAGTTTGGTTTCCTTTTTTTACTCCCTGGGGAATCGGGAGAATGGGCTCCTGGGAAAGTGCGAGATCTGCCTGTAGGTGAAAAAGTCATGCTGCCTCGCTTTCCGTTCCGTGGCGTATTCTGGGAATCCCTTTCCTTAAACGACTATACGGATGAAGAATGGCTCCGCTTTTATGCAAAATTGAAGTTCAATGCGCTGGCGCACGACAAGATTGACGATGTTAAGCTTGCGGAAGAACTGGGAATTCGCCTTGAAGTGGGCGGGCACGGACTTTCGAAAATGCTTCCCAGGGAACTTTTTGCGGAGAAGCCTGAAATGTTCCGCATGTTCCAGCCGGAAGATTTCAACGGGAAGAGGCTTGGTGATTCAAACTTCTGCATTACCAATCATGAAGCGAGGAAAACGGTAAAGGATAATTTCCGGAAAAAACTGGATTCCGCAAAAGGGGCATACGGCATACACGCCTGGGCGGACGACCTCCCGGCAGGCGGGTGGTGCCTATGTCCGTGTTGCCGATCATTCAGCCCTGAAGATCAGTCCATGATGGCCATGAATCTGCTGGCGGAAACCGCGAGGGAAAGCCGGAGCGCCTTGCGCATAGCTAATATCGCATATCACGATACCATGTTTCCCGGAATCAACATCAGCCCCGCGGCGGAATGTTTTCTGCTCTTCGCC
>JBAZRS010000189.1:6177-8949 GCA_041662825.1 Victivallales bacterium
CGCCCCGCGTGAACGCTGTTATGGGCACGCCATAGACGATCCGGACTGCAAACGCAACCGTTTCTATCTTGAAGCGCTGAAAGCCTGGCGGGAAAAGTTCAAGGATATCCAGGACAAGCATACTTTTGAATACTATTTCGACCAGATACTTTTCCGCGGCATGTACCCGTTTCTGCCGGATGTGATTTTGGAGGACATGGGGGCCTATCTTGAAAACGGCATCGATACACACATGTCCCTGCAGGTGGCGGGACCGGAGTTTGCGCCTGAATTCAATATGCTCATTTTCGCCGAAGCCCACTGGAACGGAGAGCTGACGGCGAAACAGTTCTGCCGCGATTTTTCTGCGAAACTCGCAGCCGGCGGAGTTCCGGCATGGGGCGAATACCTGACGGCGAGAGGCGAAATATTCAGCTCCGCAATGAGGATGTGCGAACACGATACGAGCGTATATCTCGATTATCGATGGCTGCCTGAAACAACAACGCAGTTCGCAAAGAAAATGGCTGAAGTTTATGCAGAGTCCTCGGAAAAGCTCAATGCCGCAGCCGAGCGCCTGGCATCCGGAATCCGGCAGGATTCACCGGAACGCCTGCTGCAGCTCACGAGTCTCGAAGTCAAAAGGGCGAAATTCGAAGCGGAGGAACTGCTGGCTATGCATTACCAGCAGGATGCCGTGAATCATTTTGCCGACTACCTCAACACCGGAAACCGGGAAAGTGCCGGAAAGGGATGCGAGTTGATGGCAATGGCTGTTGAAACCCTTAAATCTTCGAAAGCAAAAGCAATTGAATTCGGTTTGCCGGAGAAGGGCTGGTATCTGAAAAACATCAACAAATGGCTCTCCGGTGAGTTTGAACGGAAGATCAAAAATTATCAGATTTAAAACCCTGCCATCCGTATTTCCTCGATAAGTTTTTCCATATCTGTCGGCATCTTGATCGGGATTGATTCCGGGTGCTGGTTTTTGAACCAGGTGATCTGCCTGCGGGCGTACTGCCAGGTTGATGTAATGATTCTGCAACGCATGGTTTCACGGTCAATTAGACCTTCCAGATATTCTGCGATGATTTTATAGCCGAGGGCCTGATGTGCGGTCGGGGACTGCAGAAGGCCCTGTTTTATCATTTCCCTGGCCTCGTCAACCCATCCGGATTCGAGCATTTTATCGGTGCGCGTTTCAATCCGTTTCTTCAGTTCATCCCTGTCCCATACAAGTGTTCCTGCAAACACATCATATCTGAGGGAGGGGTTATCCTTCCATGTTTTCTGAAGCTCTGTGATGGATTTCCCGGTGATTTCGAAGACTTCGAGCGCCCTGATGAGTTTGCGCCTGTGTTGCTTCCAACGCTGAAAATCGCCGGGATCCTTGACCGACATTAAATCCTTGAGTTTTTCAAATCCGGGTTCGCTGTCGAATTCGGCGTCCAGTTTTGTGCGGAGTTCGGGATTTGATGGTAGAGGGTCAAGTCCGTAGAGCAGGGCGCGGATGTACATTCCCGTGCCTCCGGCGATGACGGGGACATGGCCGCGTTTGCGGATTTCGCAGATCGCCTTGTCGGCAAGTTCGACATAGCGGAACACATCAAGGCGTTCGGAAATCTCGAAAAGGTCGATCAGGTGATGCGGAACGGTCTCCAGTTCCCTCTTGTCCGGTTTGGCTGCGCCTATGTCGAGGCCTTTGTAGAGCTGCATTGAGTCGGCGGAGATGATTTCACCTGACAGCCTGCGGGCTATTTCCAGGGAAATATCGCTCTTCCCGCTTGCGGTGGGACCGGTTATGACGATTATCTTCATGATAAAGTTCTTGAACACCCAATATCCAACACTCAATTTTCATCGGAATTCAATTAACTTGGACACCCTGCCTAGCAGGGCAAGTTGGATACTTGCTCCGCATCTGCGGAGTTCCGTGTTCGATATTGGATATTCGAAGTTGCCGCCTAATTTAACGTTAAGGAATTTCAAAGTTACCAGTAATCAGTTACCAGTGATCAGTCAATGGATTCTCTTACTGATAACTGAACACTGATTACTGATGACTAAAGTCGCGGCCCTTGGCCGCCTAATTTAACTATTGTTTGGAGCTTGGAATATCCGCACCGGGCTGCGGTCTGACCCAGGAGGAGATTATGAAAATGAAAACACCGACGCAGATTGCACTGTCGGCGACATTGAATGCGGGCCAGTGATAGGAGCCGCAATAGAAATCCAGGAAGTCGACAACGGCACCGCGCCAGATCCTGTCTATGGAATTTCCGGCGATTCCGCCTGCAATGAGCGCCATGGAGTAATATCTTTCCGTCCATCCTTCGGTGATACGCCTGATAAAGACCACTATGAGCACGAATACGACTGTGGAAATTACAAGCAGGAGCCAGCCCTTGTCGGCGAGGATTCCCCAGGCGGCGCCGGTGTTTTTTACAAAAACCAGGTTAAAGAGGCCGGGGATGACTTTGATTGAAGAGGTGATGTTGTTTTCCACAACCATTTTTGTAATCTGGTCGAGGACTAGGATCAGGCCTGTGAGGATCGCACAGCGGAACACGAGATGTGTCAGTACTTTATCGTTTTGCACGATCTGTTTCAACGGTTGAATTCGGGACGGAGTCCGTTGTTTTCTTCCCTGAGTGTTTTGCATTTTATACAAAAACGGGCATGGGGTTTGGCTTCGAGGCGTTCGCTCGAAATCATGCATCCGCAGTCGAGGCATTTCCCGAATTCGCCGCTTGCGAGCCTTTCTATGGCTTCGTCGATCATCTCAATCACTTC
>JBAZRS010000190.1:0-8928 GCA_041662825.1 Victivallales bacterium
ATCGACAGTGATGATTTCATTAATGAAGCGTTTGAAGCCGCCGGAATACCTTTACTCCGAGTCCCGGTCAAACGGTCTTATTCTACAGATGAACTGAGCGAGATGATCAGGAAAGCATTGAGTTCTCCTGAAGTCGCCGTTCAAACAAGCCCCCCTGCCCCTGTCAATCCGGTCTGTGACAAATGTGGTGCCGAAATGGTATTGCGAACTTCGCAGAAAGGCGCCAATGCCGGGAACCGCTTCTGGGGATGCACGAATTATCCGAATTGCAGGAATATTATTGGGGAAGTTCGGTAGTGCTAAAATGCGTAAGTTCGAAAGTTGTAGAATAGCTTGAAGTCAGATTTGGGAAAGAGGAAATATGCCGGCAAGGGTGCCAGCGATCCGAAATGCCAGCAAACCGGGATTACATTAGATGATTAACTACAAAGCTTGGTGTCTCAGTGGCTTTGTGAGAGTTTTTTAATTCTATGAAATGCTGGTTTCGCGCAACGACGCAGAGGCGCGGAGACGCAGACAGGTCAACCACCAAGTCACAAAGACACCAAGTCGGGAAATATTAACCACGAAACATATCCGCCTTCGCCAAGAAGATTCCCACTACGCCAAGGCTTCGAGGGACAGGTCGCTGGGACAGGCTAATCACACGAAAAGGATCTTGAAATAAAATATGGGCTGCGGAAAAGGATTGCTCGGAAGCGGTTCGTTTCCGGACAATCCTTGTTCTCAGCCCATGGCCTTAACAAGGCCGTTTGCCTTTGGCAAACATATTTTAAAGGAATTAAAAACTTAGTGGCTCCGTGGCTTTGTGAGAGTATTCCAAATTCTCTGCAAGTGGTGTTCTCCTCATCCGCTGCGTCGCTGCGCCGTTGCGCGATAAAATCTTCTCCACAGCTATTTGCTAATCCAGAATCCAATTGAATCCTATTTCTTTTTCGACTTGCTTGAATTCCGGGTCGCCTGTCAGGAGTTCGGCTTTTTTTGACTTTGAGAGCGCGGCTGCAAAGGCGTCGGCCAGGGAAAGTTTGTATTTGTATTTGAATTCGGATGCGATGTTCGCAAGTTCTATGTCCGCGGGAACTATCTCAATCGGGAGCCGTGTAAGTGAAGATGCTGCGGCTTGCCATCCGGCCACTCCGCTCTTCCTCTTTGAGATATACGCCACTTCCGCCCAATTCACCGCAGTTATGAAAATTTCAGCTTTGTCATTAAGCGCTTGGACAAGGACGCCCTTGACTTTATGCGCTCCATCCTCGTTATAAAGATATGCGAGAACCGCAAAACTGTCGAGAACATATCTTTTCATATTATTTACCTTTCGCCAGTTCTTCCTTGTGTTCCTTGAGAAGCTCGTAAGTTGCCGAACCATCCTTGACCTTGAGCATCCCGCAGACGGAATTGACAAACGCCTCTGTCACCGGCTGAATTGTAATCTTGCCGTTCTCCTCATCCAATACAACCTTGGTTCCCGTTCCAATTGAATACTTCCTGCGAAGCTTGGAAGGAATTACGAGTTGCCCCTTGCTTGTCATCTGTGCAATAATCATAACATCACCTCATTTTCTAAATATCGTACCATGGCATTTTAATAAGTCAATAATTAAATGTAGGAATATTATAATAATGTAAGACTATTTTAAGAAGTGCGAAAGTTCGAAAGTTATCGAATCCTCAAAAATTAATTCAAAATATGTAGCTCGGGCAATCTGCCCGAGACTAAGATGCGGGATGGTATCCCGCGTTACTTTTAAGGCCGCTTGCCGCAGGCAAACATATTTTAATCGTATAGGAATTGAATTTTAACACGTTTGCGCCCTTTGCGCCTCTTGCGTTAAGAAAATTAACGCTAAAGACGCAATAGCCGCTACAGTTAAAAAGAGATTATGTTCCGGCGAAGCCAGTTAATTCAAAGGGATTCTAAACTTGGTGTCTTCGTGCCTTGGTGGTTAATCTTCTCCGCACATGCGGATGTTTCGCGGTCAATTTCTCTCCTGTGTTCAATCAGAAGCGCTTCAGTGGCTGAGTCGGTCTTGGACTTTAGGGAACCTCTAAAAATTCGCATTTGGCGCGGTAATCCGCTTCAAAACACAAGCAAAGACAGCTCTCTTGAACATAATATCGCCTCAATAATAGATTTTACTCAACGTCTTGAGATAATTCACTCAATCAAATGAGCAAATCAAGATATGTCCTGATAAAAAGAGTGCAACTACGGGGTCGGACACTGTCAAAAACGGAAAACTGTTCTCGCGCAGCGACGCGGAGACGCAGCGATGCAAACGGGTCAACCACAAAGTCACAAAGGCACCAAGGGGAAAGATTAACCACGAAACATGCGAAAGACACGAAAGAATCAATACAGGAGCTTAAAATAAAATATGGGCTGCGGAAAAGGATTGCTCGGAAGCGATTCCGTTTCCGGACAATCCTTGTTCTCAGCCCATGGCCTTTACAAAAGGCCGTTTGCCGCAGGCAAACATATTTTATAGGGATTTAAACTTGGTGCCTCCGTGCCTTTGTGAGAGTATTCCAAATTCAATGCAAGCTCTTTCCCCTCATCCGCTGCGTCGCTGCGCCGTTGCGCGATAAAATCTTTTTTTGAAGATCGATTTCCCATGGTCCGCTTGACTTGGAAATGCGGGAGTGTAAATTGACATAAGCAAATATGAAAGTACAACTTTCAATGTTACAATTAATTGACAGAGAATCAATTACACTTATAAACAGGCTTGCAAAGGCTTATCCTGTCATTTTCATTACCGGTCCCAGGCAGTCCGGAAAATCAACTCTCGCCAAAATGGCTTTTCCAAAAAAGAAATATGTCTCACTTGAAGATATTGATCAGGCTTCCATGGCCAAGGCCGATACCAAAGGCTTCTTGTCTGCTTTTCCGGACGGGTGCATAATTGACGAGGTGCAGAGGGTGCCTGAAATCCTCAATTATCTCCAAGGCATAGTCGACAGTGACAACAGAACCGGTCTTTTTGTCCTCACAGGTTCAAACCAGTTTTCCATCCACGACAAGATAAATCAGTCTCTCGCGGGCAGAACAGGCAATCTTGTGCTTCTTCCCTTCAGCTGTCAAGAACTGAAAAAGGCCGGCATCCTGTCCAAGACTCCTGAAGAGGCGATTTTCAAAGGAGGCTATCCTCCGATTTACTCCAGGCATGCCGACTGCAGGTTATGGCTATCCGACTATATAATGACTTATCTTGAAAGGGACATCAGGCAAATCATAAACTTGAAAAACCTTGATTCCTTCCAGCGTTTCCTCGGATTATGCGCAGGAAGCATAGGACAGACTGTTGATTACGTCAAGCTCGGAGGTGTTTGCGGGATTTCCCATACCACCGCCAGGGAATGGCTGAATATTCTTGAGGCCAGCCATGTCGTGTACCGACTGAAGCCCTACTTTTCAAATATAAAAAAGAGACTGATAAAAACCCCTAAGCTTTACTTCGGAGACACGGGTCTCGCCTGTCGGCTCCTCGGGATATCCAGTCCTACTCAGTTGAAGACACATTACGCATACGGATTCCTTTTTGAAAATCTTGTGCTGCTCGAACTGTTAAAATGGAATCACAACACCAGATCCGACTGGAACTTCAGCTTTTTCAGGACCTACGAAGGACTTGAAGTCGATATCATCATTGAACGCGACTGTCATCTCGACGCGATTGAATGCAAGGCGGGCACTACATTCTCCACAGACTGGTTACACTCCATGGAAAAATGGAAGGAGCATGTTCCCGAAAAAATGCTCGGAACCATGAATCTGGTCTATGGCGGAAACGATGACACCTCGTTAAATGGAAATAAGATGATATCCTGGAGTAATATTTCAGAAAAAACATGAAGACTTGGGTTTAAGCAATATGGACAGGAAAGTTCTAAAGTTCTAAAGTTATCGAATCTCCAAAGATGAACTCAAAACAAGCAGATCGAGCCCTGGCCGCACGCCACGGCGCGTAAACCGAAGGCGGGTTACCCTGTCAAAAGAGGGAAAACTGTTCTTGCGCAGCGACGCGGAGGCGCAGAGATGCAGAGAGGCAGAGATGCAGAGAGGTCATAGGTTATAGGTTATGAAGAAATCGTTGAAAACGTTGAAGTCGTTAAAAGATTTCTGACTCAACTCCCGACCGACTTCCGACTTCCGACTTCCGACTTCCGACTTCCGACTGACCACTGATTACTGACCACTGATTACCTGGCTTCGTTGGGAAACTTCGCCACGGCAGGCTGATTACCGTCCTCCGTCCTCTGCCCTCTGCCCTCAGCCCTCAATGCCCCAATCCCAGATACTTGCCTGCCAGCATGCCTATGCCGTATGAGGCGACAACGACCATGACGGTGATCGCCAATGATTCGACGAGGACTTTCCCGAACTTGAGGTCTTTCACCACCGACATGAAGAAGGTGAATATCACCATGACAACGAAGACCGCCGAGACGGTGACTAACATCGCGTGGATGTGGTTCTGGAAGATGAAATACGGGGTGACGATGAGAAGGACCATTGCGAGATAGATCCCGCCTGCGTAAAGGGCGGCCTTCAGCGGATTCCCCTTTGTGCCTTCGGTGATTTCCGTTTTCTGTGACATGTACTCGGAAGCCATCATCGCCAGTGTCGCCGCAAGACCGCTGACCAGGGTCGTGCTTCCTGTCGCCTTGGCGTTCTGGAGGGCGAAGGTGAGGCCAACGGCGATCCCTGTGAACTCCTGGGCCGAGTTGTTAAGCGCCAGCGCGATGGAACCGAGATAGTTCAGGTGCTCGTCCTCGATTTCCGCCAGGAGGAGCTTTTCATGGTTCACCTCGTCAACGATGATTCCCTTGATCTCCGGGAAAGAATCATCTACGGTCTCATAGTTCTCCTCTGCCGCCGCCTCGCCGTTCTCCATCATCTTCATGGTGAATGTCAGCCCCAGGATGATGGTGACGAACGAATAAAAGAAGACCTTCACGTTGTCGGGTCGGACTTCTTTCCCGGTATATTTCTTGAACAGGTGGTAATGACGCAGTTCATCCTCGGCGATCCTTGTAAGGATTGCGGCATTCTTCCCCTTTGACATCTTTGCAAGGTTCAGGTAGGCGTGATGCTCCGTGATCTCGTTCTTCTGGTATTTCAACAGTTTTTTAGCCAATGAAGCCATGCGCCGTCCTTTTATCTGATTGAGGTAATTTCAAAACTTGGAATTCAGGAGTCAGAATACAGGAGACAGAATTGAATTTGAACTCAAATTCGGTTTTATTCTGAATCCTGACTTCTGAATTCTGACTACTTTTGAAATTGGCTCGATTTTCATATTGCCTAAAAGGTAGTCAGTGCGGGGCATAAATCAAGCGCGGAGGAGGAAGACGTTGAACGTTAAAACGTAAAGAATAAAGCGTAAAGAATAAAACGTAAAAGAGTTATATGTTGAACCGTTGAAGTCGTTGAACACGTTAAACGTAGTTGAAGTCGTTGAAAGTTTTCTGATTTAACTTCCAAGTCAACCACCAAGACACCAAGGCACTAAGGGGGAAATGCGTAAGTTCGGAAGTTTATCCGCCTAGGAGGATTCTAAAGTTGAAGGAGAATAGGGCCTGACATCAAAACAGTTTCTCGCGCAGCGACGCGGAGACGCGGAGATAATCATTTTTATTGACAGGATTTCCAGGATTATCTGGATAGTAAAATATGTTTGCCTGTGGCAAACGGCCTTTGAAAAAGGCCATGGGCTGAGAATAAGGATTGTCCGGAAACGGATCCGCTTCCGATCCTGTTCGTGGGCTCATGATTTAAGCATCCTTATCTGGTAAATCCAGTTATCCTGTCAATGAGATTTCCGAAATTGCTGACTTTGCGCCTCTGTGCCTTTGTGAGAGTATTCCAAATTCCATGCAAGCTCTTTCCCCTCATCCGCTGCGTCGCTGCGCCGTTGTGCGATAAAATCTATTTTCGAAGATTACTGATTACCGTCCTCCGGTCACTTCCTCTTCTTCTCCGATTCCTGTGCGTCTCTGTCGGCGGGGCTGAACATGAGGGATTCGGACTCGCCGGCGCGGTATTCAGACAAGCGCATGGAGACAGATGCCCAGACATGCTTCGAGCCCTTCTTGTTCTTGTCGAATGACATCACCCTGTCCGCCTTGAACCCGTAAACGGTTGCGTCGCCGATGGAGCCGAGGTCGGCGCTGAGGAAGACAAACTGCCAGTCATCATTCTCCTTCTTCTTCATCATTTTCTCGATCTGCGCCTTATTGAACTCGCAGCTCGCGTTCTCCTGTCCGTCGGTGATGATGACCAAGACCACTTTTGCCGGGCGCTCCTTCTTCTTCATGTCGTCCAGGCGTTTTTCGAGGTCGTTTATGCCCCTGCCGATGGCGTCGAGCAACGGGGTGGAAGCCCTGGGGACATAGGTGGAGGCGTTCAAGTCCGGGATCTCCTTCACCGCCTTGAAGCTGTGAATGACCTCGTAGGGATCCTGGGAGTCGAACTGGACCAGGGTCATTGTCGCCTTTCCCGGAAGTTTCTGCTGTTCCTTGAGGAAAGTGTTGAAGCCGCCGATGGTGTCGTCCTTGATGCTCTCCATCGAACCTGTCCTGTCGAGAATGATGCTGATGTGCGTGTAACCCTTCATGATCCGTGCCCTCCTGTTTTTTTTATACTGGCAACACTATATATGGAGGGATAGGACATTTTATGTCCTTGTAGAAAAAGACAAGAACATCGAACATCCAACATCCTCCGTCGCCAAGGCTATGGAGGACAGGTCGAACATCAAACCAACGACTTCCAACTTCCAACTTCCAACTTCCAACTTCCAACTTCCAACTTCCAACTTCCAACTTCCAACTTCCAACTTCCAACTTCCAACTTCCAACTTCCAACTTCCAACTTCCAACTAACGACTTCCAACTAACGACTTCCAACTAACGACTTCCAACTAACGACTTCCAACTTCCAACTAACGACTTCCAACTAACGACTTCCAACTAACGACTAACGCCCACCCCCTCGCTACCTCCTCCTCCCCACTTCTTCTACTCCTCTTAATCCATCGGTTTCAAATCCGCATCCCGCCACGGAATCCAGTCGGGGTTCGGAGCCGGAGTCAGGGCGTTCATCTCCTTCAGCCAACTGCGAAGTTCGCAACGCAGGGATTCGGCAAGTTCGGGATGGAGCGGAGCCAGATTTTCCTTCTCGCCGATGTCGTCCTTAAGGTTGTACAGTTCGATGCCGTGCTCGAAGAAATCTATGAGTTTCCAGTCGTCTTTGCGAATTGCGCAGGCCGGCGTACCGCCCTGATTGGCATAATGAGGAAAGTGCCAGAAGATTGAACCGCGACCGGAATCATCGCCATTCAGGGCGGGCAGGAAGCTTTTCCCGTCAAGGTGCTGCTCATTCTCCAGCGGAAGACCGCAGGCTTCAAGGATGCTGGGATAGAAGTCGGTGCTTGTCACTACGGAATCAGAAACCGCGCCGGACTTCACCCGTCCCGGCCATCTTACAAGCAGAGGCTCCCTTATGCCGCCCTCATACATCCAGCCTTTCCCTTCGCTCAAGGGAGAATTGCATGTCGGTGATGTCTCCGCAGTGCTTAGCCCGCCGTTGTCCGAAGTGAAAATCACCAATGTGTTTTCGGCCACACCTTTGCGGTCGAGAGCATCGAGGAGCTTCCCCACATTCTCGTCGAGATGTTCGATCAGGGCCGCGTATGCAGGACTGGACTGTATGGTCCTGCGTTCAATGCGCTGCTTCTTCTTGTGCTCACTCGGGAAATAGTCGCCTTCTGCGATTGGGTTAATCTTGTCGAGCCCCATCTCCTTCGCCTTCTGCTCGAACTTCCTTATCTTTTCCGGTTTCGCCTGAATCGGGGTATGCACGGCGTAAAACCACATGTTCAGGAAAAACGGAGTCCCGTCATTTTTCATTATGAGTTCGGCCGCTTCGTCACCGAGCCGGTCGGTCAGGAAACAGTCCCCCTCTTTCGGGGCAATAGTCGGAATGTCCCAGGGGAGGAAATAATGGCCGCGTCCGGAGGGATGACCTTTTTCGCATCCGCCGACATTGACGTCAAACCCGTGCTTTTCAGGCCAGTATTCCTCCTTGCCCAGATGCCATTTTCCGATGTGCCAGGTTTTGTACCCGTGCTGTTTGAGAGCGGAAGCCAGTGATTTTTCACGGGTTGAAAGATATGGAATGTATGGCACTCCGAGAAGTTTCCCCTTTTCGTATGCGCCACTGTAATGGACGGGATTATCCCAAATATAGTGCGTGAGTCCGAGCCGGGCCGGATATTTTCCGGTCAGGATGCTCGCACGCGTCGGTGAGCATACCGGACAAGCAGCATATGCGTCGGTGAAACGCATTCCCTCGCTGGCGAGCCGGTCGATGTTCGGCGTCTCGTAAAACTTGCTGCCCTGGCAGGACAGATCCATCCAGCCCATGTCGTCTACAAGTATGAAAACTATGTTTGGCTTTTTCATGCTGTTCATCTCCTCTCCTGTAATTCTGAAAACCTAGCATTGTTATTAAGGGAAGCAATGCTCAATTTCAGTTGTAGGCGCGTCACTCAGCTGACGCGTTCTTGAGAAACGGCGGCAGAATGCCGTTGCGACATTGGTTGCGGCTTTGCTGAACTTCCGACAACCCGTTAGACAAGCTATTTCGGCATGGCCCAGTGCAGGTCATGGTATGCTGGCGACCGGCTTCCATATTACGCTACCGCCACCCTCGGCATCCAGATCGGCTCCATGCCCATTTCGGCGTGTACGAATTTCAGCAGAAGCTCCGCTTTCAGCTTTGCATATCTTGGATTGTCCCAGAGATTGTTTATCTCCCCGGGATCTTTTTCAAGATCGAAAATCTCCCCGTATTCCTTCTCAAAGTAGACGGTGATCTTGTATCTGCCGTCAATGTAAGTCTTGTGGAAAACCTTTGTCGGC
>JBAZRS010000191.1:0-8919 GCA_041662825.1 Victivallales bacterium
GAAAGACTTGGATTTAACTCCATGTCCGTATATTACCCCGGGAATTCTCCCCTCGCGACGGGCTTTTCTGGACGCACCGGAACCGAGACTAGTTCTTTCCACAACGCTTAAAACACTCTTTTTTTTGCTCATTTTAGGTAAATCCCCTTTTTATTTTTCGTGTATTCTGAAAAGAGAAGATACGGAAGTACCTTCATGTATACGCGTAATTCCCTCGGACAGAAGTTTCGCAACGCTCAAGACTTTTATTTTGCCGTTGCAGTCATCTGTTACGGGAACGCTGTTTGTAACCACAAGCTCGTCAATGCAACTATCCAACAGCCTGGCCCTTCCGACCTCTCCGACAAGGCAGTGAGTCACGGCGGCATAAACTTTTTTAGCACCTTCTTTTTTAAGGAGGTTGGCGGCGGCGGTGAGAGTGCCGGCGGTTGTCGTAAGGTCATCTGTCAAAAGACATATTCTTCCTTCTACATCTCCCACAAGATGGGATGATGCGACGGAAAGGGCGTTAATGCGCCTCTTGGCCACAACAGCAAGGCCCGCGTTCAGCATGTCGGAGTAGGACTGGGCAATTTTAACGCTGCCAGAATCCGGAGCCACCACCACCCCTTCTTTACCGAGTTTGTCCCTAAGATATGGAACAAGAACAGGCGCCGCATTGAGGTGATCCACGGGAATATCGAAAAAACCCTGTATCTGCTGGGAATGCAGATCCAGAGACAGAATCCTTGAAGCTCCGGCCACAGTGATGAGATTAGCAACAAGTTTGGCGGTGATCGGAACCCTGGGCTGGTCTTTCCTGTCCTGCCTTGCATAGCCATAATATGGAATAACGGCCGTAATCCTTGTGGCTGAAGCGCGTTTTGCGGCATCTATAAGTATGAGAAGTTCCATCAGGGTTTCGTTTGGCTGAGAGCATGTGGGCTGAATTATGAAAACATCCGCACCGCGGATGTTCTCCTTGTATTTGACGAATATTTCACCGTCCGGAAAGCGGGTCACCTCAAGATCACCTAGAGGCTTTCCCATTTCTTTCGCGATCTCAACTGAAAGCGAGGGATTCGCAGTTCCCGAGAAAACACAAATATTATTGCCCAAGGCCAGCATTTCTGCACATTCCCCTGTCTTAATTAATAAATAAAATGTATGTAAATTTAGTCAAAAAGGGGGTTACTATACTATCGTTATCTTTTTATTCAACAATATAATTGGATTTATTTTTTGACATTTGCCTTCTGTTTGGCCGCAGGCTTGGATGCAAGCGCGATCATCGGGTTGGCGGCGGAAACCGTAACTGTCGCGGTTGATTTTTGAAGCTCTTCTTCCAGAGCCCCAACCGTACCGTCAAACGACTTCCCGCTGTCGGGCTTTATCTCCTTTACGTCCGTAGGCAGGCCGATCTTGTCGAGGATGGCTATAAAGGGTTCAGGATCAAGTTCCTCCACGTTAACCATTGTCCTGGCATCCCACAATCCGTTGGCGACAAGCATCGCGGCGGCTACCGGAGGAACTCCAGCCGTGTAACTGATGCCCTGCGAACCCACTTCCTCGTAGCATTGATGGTGATCTGAAACCTGGTAGATGAGGATTTCCCTCTTCTTCCCGTCCTTCTCTCCTTTGACAAAATTGCCGATGCAGGTCTTTCCGGTATATCCGGGAGCGAGTGTCTTCGGATCCGGCAAGAGGGCCTTGACCACCTTCAACGGCACAACCTCCTGTCCGGTCGTAAGCTTCACAGGCAGATGAGACAGAAAACCCAGTGTGCGGAGCACAGTGAACACGTTGATGTAGTGATCTCCGAAGCCCATCCAGAAACGGATGCTGTTCGCATCGATGTTCTTGAACAGGGAGTGCAGTTCGTCATGCCCGTTCAGGTATATGGGACATTTTCCCACGACAGGGAAATCATAGACGCGCTTGACGGAATGCGTCGGATATTCCTTCCACTGACGATCAATCCAAGTCCATACTTTTACGAATTCACGAAAATTGATCTCCGGATCGAAATTGGTGGAGAAATACCTGCCGTGGCTTCCGGCATTTACGTCCAGGATGTCGATGGTGTCGATCTTGTCGAAATAGCGTTTCTGGGCGAGTGCGCAGTATGCATTAACCACACCCGGATCGAACCCTGCGCCGAGGATGGCGGTAACACCCTTCTCCTTGCAGCGGTCTTTCCTTTTCCACTCATAATTGGCATACCATGGGGGATTTTCGCAGACCTTGTCAGGATCCTCATGGATGGCGGTGTCTATGTAGGCGGCACCAGTCTGGAGACACGCTTCAAGTACTGACATGTTGACAAATGCGTTGCCGAGGTTGATGACTATTTCCGATCCGGTCTCCCTGATGAGTTTCGCTGTTGCGGGAATGTCAAGGGCATCGAGTTGGCGGGAATAAAGCTTTTTCGAAGGATCCTTGAGGTGTTTCATTTTTCTGACGCTCTCGATGATCTCGTCACATTTTGCCAGGGTGCGCGAGGCGATGCAGATGTCACCGAGCACGTCGTTGTTCATTGCCGCCTTGTGGGCTGTCACATGCGCGACCCCGCCGGCCCCGATTATAAGCACGTTTTTCTTCATATTTTGGCTCCAGTTTAAATAATTGAACTTCGAACATTCAACATTGAACATCGAATTAAAATACAAGTCACTTGTTTCTTTCGGCTGTTTTGATGCTTGAAACAAATATTTTTATCAATTCTTCTGTTTCATCCAGTAATTTTTGAACATAGTTCATTGGTTTTAACATTTCAAGATGTTTTATAAGGAGAAGCCATCGTTTTGTCTCCCTTAGCTCTTTAAGGGAAATTTTCAGCTTATGGATGAAGTCATTTTGCGATTCTGCCGCCTGAGCTTCGCCATGATTTGGATAAGGAGATGTACCCGAACGTAATATTTGATTTGCAAGATGATTTCCTGTCCGTGTATTGGGAAGCATTTCAACAAGTTTTATGATATCTGCCGAATAAATTAAAAGTCTTTCTTCAAGATCGTATTTATTCTTTTGATTCATTCTTATTTCCTCATTCGAAGTTGGATGTTCAATGTTGAATGTTCGAAGTTCAATTATTATTGGACATTCCTTGTTGGATATTGGATATTCAATTTTCTAGGACAAACTATCCCGAAAGTCCTCATACCCGAACTCGCGGATTTTTTCCAGCTTGCCATTCAGCCTTCGTACGACGATGGACGGCATCTGGACACCGTTGAACCAGTTTTTCTTGACCATGGTGTATCCGGCGGCGTCCGCAAAACGAACCTCATCTCCGACCTTTAAGGGTTTTCCCAATTCATAGGTTCCGAACACATCGCCAGCAAGACAGGATCTTCCCGCAACCATGAACCTCTTGGAACCGGCTCCGGGATGGGTGAGTTTGGGGTTTGTCCGGTATATCAGATGATCAAGCATGTGCGCCTCGATTGACGCATCCACAATTGCTATGTCATATTCATTATGCACGACATCCAAGACGGTCGTAACCAGCTCCGCGCTCTGGGTAATTGCCGCTTCTCCGGGTTCAAGGTAGATTTGGACACCGTATTTTCCGCTGAAATCCTTCAGCTTGGCGCAGAAGTCCTTCAAGGGGTAGCCTTCCTTGGTGAAATGCAGCCCGCCGCCAAGGCTGATCCATTCCATTTTCTTCAGTAACATTCCGTATTTGCTCCCAATATAATCAAGCGCCTTTGCGAGATTCGCAAAATCGTCGTTTTCACAGTTAAAATGGAACATCATGCCGGAGATGAGAGGTGCGATCTCCTCAAGTTTTTTCTTGTCAAGGACACCGAGTCTGGAATATTTTCTTGCGGGATCCGCAAGATCGAAATGCGAATAGCTGATCCCCGGATTGACTCTCAGGCCCAGTTTCAGTCCGCGGACATCATTGTGATACATTTCCAGCTGTGATGCCGAATTGAAGATCACCTTGTCTGCGAATTTCGCAACCGCCTTGACGTCTTCGCGGGAATAGCCGACGCTGAACGAGTGGACTTCCTTGCCGAACTTCTCATATCCGAGCCTGGCCTCAAAAAGGGAACTGCTAGTGGTGCCGTCCATATATTCGCTCATCAGATCAAACACGCACCAGGTCGAAAAACATTTCAGTGCAAGCAACGATTTAGCACCAGAAGTTTCGCGCACACGCCTGATTATTTTCAGGTTCCGCAGAAGTTTTTTCTCGTCAATCAGATAATAAGGAGTTTTCAAGCGCGCCATAAATCGTCCAGAATTTAGTGTAAATAAAATATTCTTCCGAAAATAAATCAAATAGCGGATTTTTCAAGGGAAAAACCCGCTTAAACGCTATTGTAGATTTGCGTTGCAGAAAAGATAGACTATAATAAAGGAGTGAATGTTCATTCCGTACAATTTCTGGAGTTTTCCTCATGAAGGATTCAGACAAGCCTGATGCCGTGATTGACGCAGCATTGGAACTCATTGCAGAACACGGGTTCCATGGTGTTTCCATGGTCATGATTGCAGAGAAAGCCAATGTGGGCATGGGAACTATATACCGTTATTTCGCCAGCAAGGATGTCCTGATATCGGAAATGTACAAGGTTGTCGAGAACAGGATTCGCATTGCGGTTGTAAACGGCTATTCTAGGGAAAAAACTGTCAAGGAAAGGTTCTTCCATCTCATCTCGACCCTGATCAAATATCTGATAAAACACCCTTTGGAATTCAGATATATGGAGCAGTACCATAATTCACCGTACGGGGTCGCTTTCCGGAAAGATCTGATTTTAGACCATCATGACAGGGAAATGGACTTATTCATGGAACTGTTTCAGGAGGGGGTCCGGCAGAACGTCCTGAAGGAACTGCCTATACTTATGCTTTTTTCTCTTGGATTGGGTCCGTTGGTTTCATTGACAAGGGATCATGTTTTCTCCCTGTTAATCCTTGACGATGAATTGATTGACAGGGCCGTTGAAGCCTGCTGGGACGGGGTTAGACGGCATACCTGACCTGAACATTCAATATTTTATTTA
Organism: Victivallales bacterium; assembly: GCA_041662825.1. Classification (GTDB taxonomy): domain Bacteria; phylum Verrucomicrobiota; class Lentisphaeria; order Victivallales; family GWF2-50-93; genus GWF2-50-93. The sequence continues at coordinate 4,998 of JBAZRS010000191.1, forward strand.
TTTTTTTCAGTCCCTGAAAAAAATATTATGTAACATATTTAAGGAATAAAATGCATAAGAATAATACAATAAACTTAATCGTCATTTCGTGCATTGTTGCTGCAGGAGTTTTTTCCGCCGGCTGCGGACGTCGGGGAAGGGGAATGCCTTCCATGCCCATGCCTGAGGTTTCAACAATTACCGTCAAGACTGAACGAATAGTGTTGACTACAGAACTGCCTGGACGCACAACCGCCTATCTGGTCGCAGAAGTCCGTCCCCAGGTCGGAGGCATAATCCAGAAGCGGTTTTTTGAAGAGGGGGCTGAAGTGAGGGAAGGCGATATTCTCTACCAGATAGACCCGTCCCTTTATCAGGCGATTTATGACAGGGCCAAGGCCGAACTCGCCAAGGCTGAATCAAAAATCATCCCCCTGAAGAACAAATACGAAAGGCACAAAGTCCTGATTGAAACCAAAGCTATAAGCCAGCAGGATTTCGACAATACGGTATCCGATTTCAATACTGCGTTAGCTGATATACAGGGATGCAAGGCGGCAGTCGATACGGCCCGGATCAATTTGGAATATACGAAGCTTGTCGCACCCATTTCAGGACGCATAGGGAAATCACATGTGACAGTCGGCGCACTAGTGACCGCCAACCACTTGTTTCCCCTCTCCATTATCCAGCAGTTGAATCCCATTTATGTGGATGTGACACAGTCAAGTGCAAATTTCCTGCGCCTGAAAAGGAGCGTCCTGGAAGGTCTTGTAAAAAGCAACAACGTGAAGGGGGCGAAGGTAAAACTTTCCTATGAGGACGGTTCCCCGTACCCTCTTGAGGGCGCGATGCAGTTCAGCGATATCACAGTCGACCAGAGCACCGGTTCATACACTCTGCGCATTGTATTTCCAAATCCCGACGGCGCGCTCCTCCCGGGAATGTATGTGAGGGCGATGGTGGAGGAGGGAATCATAGAAGACGCGATCCTGGTGCCGCATCAGGCGGTAACCCACAATATGCGCGGGGAACCCGCCGCATATATTCTCGACTCCTCCGACAAGGTCGAAATAAGGCAGCTTTCCGTTGACCGGTCCATAGGCAATAAGTGGCTTATAAGGGAAGGGTTAAGAACCGGGGACCGAGTGATAATGGAGGGAATCCAGAGAATCAGGCCTGGAATCCAGGCTAAAGCCGTCCCGTTCGGCCAGGAAAAAGACTCAAAAAATCCGACTCCAGTTCAGTCAAAAAACTGAATATCCAATATCGAACACGGAATATTTAATGACGAAGTTATAGAAAAGCGCGGGGAATTAATTTCGTTGGATGTTGAAAATTCCTTGTTGGATATTGGATGTTCAAATATTAAACTTTAATAAGGATACTAATGCTGTCACAGTTCTTCATAGGCCGCCCGATTTTCGCATGGGTGATAGCCATCATGATGATGCTGTCGGGCATCATCTCCATATTTCTGCTGCCGATTTCACAGTATCCGCCGATTGCGCTCCCTGAAATATCCGTGGACGTGTTCTATCCCGGCGCTTCTGCAAAAACAATTGAGGACACGGTGACGCAGGTCATAGAGCAGAAAATGATCGGGGTAGACCATCTCTGTTACATTTCCGCAACAAGCGATTCCGCCGGATATGCGACTATAACACTGACTTTCGATGCCGGCACCGACCCTGATGTCGCACAGGTGCAGACACAGAACAAGGTGCAGCTCGCCATGCCCTCACTCCCGCAGATCGTACAGCAGCAGGGCATAAGGGTTACAAAATCCACGAGGAACTTCCTGATGGTCATAGGATTCATCTCCGAGGACAACAGCATGAACCGCTATGATCTCACCGACTATGTCGTCGCGAACATACAGGAGCAGATCAGCAGGGTGCAGGGTGTCGGTGAAGTCATGACCTTCGGCTCCCAGTATGCGATGAGGATATGGCTGGATCCGGACAAGCTGAACAGCTACAAAATGACTCCGGGAGATGTCAAACAGGCTATAAGGTCGTATAACGTCCAGGTTTCCGCCGGTCAGCTGGGAGGTACGCCATCGGTTAAAGGGCAGCGCCTGAACGCAACCATAAACGTCCAAAACCTCCTGCAGACCCCTGAACAGTTCGGGCAGATCCTCCTGCGCGTCAACAGCGACGGTTCCACCGTGAGGCTCAAGGATGTTGCAAATGTGGAGATAGGAAGCGAGAGCTATGACTCGGTAGGGAATTTCAACGGCAAGCCGGCGGCGGGGCTGGCCGTTAAAATGTCTGTCGGCGCGAATGCCCTCGCCACCGTCAAAGGCGTCAACGACAGGCTCAATGAGCTTTCAAAATTCTATCCTCCTGGAATGTCCATGGTCTATCCCTACGACACGACTCCCTTTGTGAGGATTTCCATCCATGAAGTCATAAAGACCCTTGTCGAGGCGATCATCCTGGTCTTTTTGGTAATGTATGTCTTCCTCCAGAATTTCCGCGCAACCCTCATCCCGACCATTGCCGTGCCGGTAGTCCTCCTGGGCACGTTCACGGTCCTCAAGATGTGCGGATACTCGATCAACACCCTCACGATGTTCGCGATGGTCCTGACGATCGGGCTCCTGGTCGACGACGCCATAGTCGTGATAGAGAATGTCGAACGGCTTATGAGCGAGGAGGGCCTTTCCCCTGAAGAGGCGACCAGGAAATCCATGAAGCAGATCACCGGGGCGCTTATCAGCATTGTAATGGTGCTGACCGCGGTGTTCATACCGATGTCATTCTTCGGCGGTTCAACCGGCGTCATATACAGGCAGTTCTCGATAACGATAATCTCCTGCATGGTCCTGTCGGTTCTGGTGGCGCTGGTATTCACGCCCGCATTGTGCGCCACCATACTTAAACCGGTCAAGAAGGGGCATCTGGCATCCGAAGAGGGTTTATTCCTCCTAAGGCCGTTTTTCTCGTGGTTCAACAGGATTTTCAACAGCAGCAGGGACGGTTACCTGTTCATTGTCGGTAGAATTCTGAAAAAAAACACCCGCTATATTGTAATATACGTCCTCATTGTAGCCGGCATAGGGTATATCTTCATGAGATTGCCGAAGGCCTATCTCCCTGACGAGGATCAGGGAATCCTCTTCGTGCAGGTGATGCTCCCTCCGGGCTCGACCCAGGAGCAGACCCTCAAAGTGGTGGAAAAAGTGCAGAATCATTTTCTTGAAGGTCAGAAGGAGGCCGTGGAATCCTGTTTCGCAGTCGCCGGTTTCAGCTTCGCCGGCAGAGGGCAGAATGCCGGACTGGCGTTCGTAAAACTGAGAGACTGGAAATTCCGCAACAGGCCCGATCTCCATGTCAATGCCGTGGCAGGCAAAGCGATGGGCGCGTTTTCAACCTACAGGGAGGCCATGGTTTTCGCATTCCCCCCTCCCGCAGTCATCGAACTGGGCACCGCGAACGGTTTCGACTTTAAGCTCCAGGACCGCGGCGGAATCGGACATGAGAACCTCATGCAGGCCCGCAACCAGCTTCTTGGAATGGCCGCACAGAACCCAAATCTCATGATGGTCAGGCCGAACGGACTTGACGACACTTCGGAATTCAAAATCGATATCGACTGGGAAAGGGCCGGCGCTCTCGGCGTCTCGATAACCGACATACAGGATTCGATCTCTTCAGCAATCGGAAGCGCATATGTCAACGACTTCATAGATAAGGGCCGCGTCAAGAAAGTCTATCTGCAGGCCGACGCCCCGTTCAGGATGAAACCGGAAGACCTGGGAAAGTGGTTTGTGCGGAACAAGGCCGGTACAATGGTTCCGTTCACTTCCTTCGCAAAGACCAGCTGGACTTACGGCTCTCCGCGCCTTGAAAGATACAACGGGTTCCCGTCGGCCGAGATAATGGGACAGGCGGCGCCCGGGAAAAGTTCTGGCGATTCAATGAAGGTAATGGAGGAG
>JBAZRS010000192.1:0-1300 GCA_041662825.1 Victivallales bacterium
CAACAGCTGCCAGTATTCCGAACCGCTCCGCAGTTTCTACCTGCGTGACGAAGCGAGCGGGAAGTTCTGGAGCGTGCCGTATGATCCCGTGCAGACGGAACCGGACAAATTCGAATTCTCGCCGGGGCTCTCTGATATCCAGTGGCGTGTCACCGTTGATCAGGTCGAGGTGTCGATAAGGGTCGTGATTCCCCGCGACGACCAGGTCGAACTGTGGACTGTCACCGTCTCAAACCTCGGGACGAAATCGCGGAAGCTTTCACTCTACAGCTATTTCCCGGTCGGGCAGGTGGGATGGATCACCCAGATCTCAAAATACGATCCGGCCCTCGGCGGCATTGTCATCGAGTATTTCCCCTACTACGTCAAAGTGGAGGACTACTACAAACTGCGTTCGCGCAAGAATACCATATTCTGTGTCGCCGACCGGAAACTTGTCGCCGCAGAGACGAACCAGCGCGAATTCCTGGGCGGCCGCGGCCCGCACGATCCCGCAGCCCTGCATCTGCCGAAACTGGCAGGAGGCGAAGCCCATTATGAGCCGTCCGTGATGGCAATGCAGTATCCGATCAGTCTCGCCCCTGGGAAAAACGATACAGTCAATTTCGCCTTCGGGCCCGCACAGGGCCGGAAGGACATCGCACGTCTTACCCGCATCTACTTGAAACCCGGCGGGATTGAAAAGGCGTTGAAGAAAGTCCGCTCCTACCTTGAAAGCATAAGCCCTGCTGTCCGCATCGACACTCCGGATGCAGGCCTGAATCATTTTGTGAACTACTGGCTGCCGCAGCAGACTCATTTCTGCGGCGGACTCCTGCGCATGGACGGCGATCCCTGCGTCCGCAACGCCTATCAGGACGCGATGGGCGTCGTCTTCAACATGCCGGAAAAGGCGCGCCACTGGTTTGTCATCGTGTACGGCCACCAGAACGCGGACGGCTTCATGCCCCACGGCGCACCGCTGGCCGAAGGCGTGGACCGCGCCATGATCAACACCATTCCGCACCGCGACATGAACGTCTGGCCGCCGCTTGCGCTGAGCTTTTACATCAAGGAGACCGGCGACATGTCCGTACTCGACGAGAATGTCGGGTTCAAGGACAGCGACCAGAAGGCGACAGTCTATGAGCATGTCTGCCGCGGTTTGGACTGGCAGTTGCGCGACCGCACCGCGCGCGGACTTTGCAGGATAGGCGAGGGAGACTGGGATGATCCTCTGAACATGGCGGGCTGGAAGGAGAAAGGCGAGTCCATATGGTTGACCGAAGCGCTGGCGATCGCCCTGGACACCTGGGCCGAG
>JBAZRS010000192.1:1310-8896 GCA_041662825.1 Victivallales bacterium
GGGTCGCTGAGAAAATTGGCGACAGCAAGCGCGCATCAAATTACCGCCGCGAAGCCGAAGCCGCACGGCTTGCCATCAACACTCTTGCATGGGACGGGAACTGGTACGCCCGCGGAACAACCGATGCCGGACGCTGGTTCGGCATCAGTGCGGACAAGGAAGGGAAAATATTCCTGAACGCCCAGAGCTGGGCGATGATCTGCGGCGCCGCCGACACGCCGGAACGGATAAAGACGTGCATAAAATCCGTCAACAAACATCTGATGACATCTTGCGGCCCGATGACCATGTCCCCGGCATTCACAAGCATGCGGGAGGACATCGGCAAGATCACCCAGAAAACCCCGGGCACCAACGAAAACGGTTCGGTCTATTCCCATGCCGCCGCGTTTTACGCATACGGCCTCTTCCGGGCGCGTCAGGCCGATGAGGGGTTCCGCGTGCTGCGCATGCTGCTGACAGGCGCGGGCAGCAATCCGCTGAGCCGCTCTCAACAGCTTCCGCTCTACCTGCCGAACTTCTATCGCGGAATCGCGTGTGGAAAAACTGCCGGCCGGGCAAGCGGCCACTGGGGCACCGGGACCTGCGCCTGGTATTACCGCACTGTCGTCACCGAGTTGCTGGGTGTCTGTGCCGAGTTCGACGGTCTGCGCATTGACCCGCAACTGCCGAAATCCTGGAATCAGGCGGCGCTTTGGCGGGAATTCATGGGAGCTCAGTTCACCATAAGCATCCGGAGAAGCGATGCCGTATCAATGACACAGGTCAGCCTGGACGGCCAAGTCCTGCCGGACAACCTGATCCCCGCGCAGAAGGCCGGAGGCAAACATGCAGTACAGGTGCTCGTGCCCAACCCGGCATTGCCGGAACCAAATTAAGGAAAATAAGGAATGTGCTTCGCGCAGGAATAAATCTTGCATTGAATACACAGGATTTAACTTTTAAGAGACTAATAAGTAAGACGGTTTTTTCCTCTCGTGACTTGTACTGAGCAATGTCGAAATGGCTTGTTGATGAATTTTAAAAAGGAACGCCGGCAACCTGCCGGCATCTTAAGAGCCACCAAGTTGGTGGCGTTCCAAAAAAGTTGCGGCCTTCTTGCCCCGTCGGATGACTGGGGTGGCCGCTTAATTTAAGCATATAGGAAATTGTATTTAACACGTTTGCGCCCTTTGCGCCTCTTGCGTTAAGAAAATTAACGCTAAAGACGCAATAGTCGCTACAGTTAAAAAGAGATTATGTTCCGGCGAAGCCGGTTAATTCAAAAATAAGGACTTACAAATGCTGAAAAAATCACGACAGTCTGATTTGAAGTTTAGCACCCGCAAACAAATTGCGGCGCATGCTTGTCTCGCAATTTCCACTCTGTTCATGGGGATCGCAATCTCTGCTGCCGACAAGACTCCTGCGGGGATAAAACCACTCGGGGGTATGACGGAACTGCGCAGGATTGATCTGCCGGATGCGCCGCTGCGCGGCTACGGTTCCCTGGGCGGGGAATATGTAGAGTACGGGACGGCAGGCGCCGCCGCCTCGGTTTTGCGCATAAGCTGCGCCGATGCGGAGAAAGCTAAAATCACATTGGGCAAATACCTGTCCGACCTCCGCAGCCTTAAAGGGGTGAAGGATAGTCCTCTAGCAATTGAAGGGAAGAACATCCCTCTGACAGTGGTGGAGGGGAGGGGGGCCATCCTCGCCCTTCGGCAGGATAAGACGGTAGTTGTCGTGACGGCGCCGTGCGCCGAAGACATCGGGCCGTTGCTGAAATCGCTGAACATCGCCCTGCGCGCCGATTCCGACTTCAGCGGCGCAGCCGTCCCGACTTTCATGGACAAGTTTGACCGCTGGGGCTTCGGCTTCTGGTTCAATCCGCCAATGAAGACGCCTGACAAGCAGGAGGACACCTATGATGTCCGACAGAAGTTCGAATGGGCGAAAAAAATGGGGGTCGGCCTGCAGATCGATGTGCATCTTAACCGGAGCGTAGGCGCCTATGGCATTCTCGATGACACCGGGAAGCGCTGGGCCGTCGAGCTGGCGCGCGACATGGGGATTCCGGCCTCCATCCAGATGCAGGGCGATGCGGCGCCGCAGTGGATCGCCAACCGCTACGGCGAGCAGATGCAGCGGAAGGTCCCGCAATATGTCGGCAGCTGGTATGGCATAAACGGGAACAACGGTTTTCCCGGCAGCCCTTACAATCAGCTCAGCTGGGCGTCGGTGGATGGCAAAGACCGTCTTTTCAATGATCTTTACAAGGCCGTCGGAAAATATAAAGCATATCCGAATGTGACCGGATACGGCGAGTGGCATGGTGAAATCGGTGAAGGCCCGGTTGCCATGATGATGGATTACGGTCCTGCCGCCGATGCCAGGTACCGCGATTTCCTGAAGGAGAAATACAAAACCGTCAAGGCGGTCGACCAGCGCTGGTCCGGAGGCAAGGGCTTGATCAATGACTGGGACAAAGTCCGCATGCCCGAACCTGCCGAGTTTCTCGGCTTTGGAACACAGGCTGTGGATCTGCAGGGCGAATGGCGCACCTGCCTCGAGGAGAAACTGCCTGCCGACGCCAAGGACAAATGGGGTGAGCCCGAGCTGAAGGATGATGACTGGCGCCGGCTGATGGCGCCGGGAGACGACCGTCAGATATACAGGGAGAAGTGGCGCGTGCCGAGTATTTTCCGGCGCTCTTTCAATTTGACCGCAGAGCAGCTGAAACAACTGAAGGCTAACGGGAAAACCTATCTGTATGCATGGACGCTGCAGCAGGGCAACAACACGCCTGTTCGCGTCTTCATCAACGGCAAAAGGCTCCCCGACCAGACACAGAGATGCTGGGCTTCCTGGGTCGCTTTTGAAGTCGGCGACACCCTGAAGGCGGGGGGCAACCACATGGCGCTCTCCCTGCCGTGGGGTGAACTGTCGTACCGGCTCTATCTTTCGCCGGATGCGCCGCGCTGCTATCCGGATCTGGGGAAGGAAAAGAATTCGCAGTGGGTGGACTACCGTGATTTCATGGCCTGGATGCGAGAGGACTGCCTGCGCCGCTCCCTGGAGTCGATCAGGCGCGAGGACTCCGACAAATTCATAAAACTCTATGCTCCCGGCGCGATTACTGACATCATGAAGGGGCTTGCCGAGGACTATGGATGTTTCTTCCACGACACCGGCGGAATGTCCGGCAACTGGAACGATTCACTTCCGTCTTTGATGCGCAGTTCCGGCCTGCCGATGAGCCTAGAACCCGGGAACCCCGCATATGACATGAAAAGCCTGCGGATCTTTTTCGGCCACTGGGCAACTGAAGGATTGAATGCAGTGGACTATTTCATGGATATCGGCGACATCCTCTGGCGCCCGGATCAGAAGGCCTGGTTTGAAGCGCATCTGCCATTGGTGCATCTGCTGGGGAAATTTCACTATCCGAATGCGGAGATTGCGGTAATGTCGGGAGCGCGCGCCCATCGCCTGACCGGATTTCCCTGGGACGGATTTGACACGCCTCTCCTGTGGAACTGGCGCCGGAACGGTGTCGGCACCCTAAGCCGTATTCCGAATCCGCGCGACTGTATCAATGAGAGCGACTTCATGCGCGGCAATGTCGGCAAATACAAGGTGGTTGTAGATGACGCGACATTGATCATGGACGACGCCCTGGTTGTGAAGATAGAGGAATGGGTGAAGGCCGGCGGTATTTTCATCACACAGGGCCAGAGCGGCCGGCACACGCCCGAAACGCCGGATGCGTGGCCGATGAACCGCCTGACAGGATACAAATCTGTCGGGAACAACGACAATTGGCGGGTAGGTCCCGTGGACGGACAGCCCATTTTCACTGATCCGCTCTGGAGCAAGCGCGACGCCAACGGCCCCGTTCTGGGCGGTGCGGGCGTGCTGATGGAAAAAGTCGCGCCCGACTGCCAGGACATCCTGAAATGGCCGAACGGCGCCATAGCCATGGGCGTGCGTCAGCTTGGCAAAGGCAAGGTGATCGCCATGGGCTCCCCCATGCCGAATGTAGCCACCGGCTGGACAGAACTGTTCAAATGGTGCGGTGTGAATGTCTCTCCGGCCCCGGTAGCCCAGGATTGCAGGACCGCACGCTTTGTCAGCAACAACGGCCTCTATGACGTCTATGTGGTCTGGGCCGAAAAAATAAAAGAGCCCGGCACCATAACCCTGACCGTCCCTGGAAAACAGACGCTGATGCGGGACGTGTATACCGGCGCCACAGTCACCGGCGTTGTCAAGGACGACAAGGTTGAATTTGCCGGATTGAAGGTGGAACCGATGGAGACTTATGCGTTTTTCGCAGCGCGTCAGTCTCTTGCAGCGGCACCGTTCGACTGGCTCAAACTACAGCGCGAATGGTGGAAGGGGACTAAAAAACCCGCCGCCGCTCCGAAATTCAAGCCGTGGCCGTATGCGCTTGACCTGGATGCCGACTGGGCTTTCATGTCAGTTCCGGCGGACAAGGATCCGCTGACGCTCGTCAATGCCGATGTCAATGACAAAACCTGGCCGCGCATGGATTTCGGCGTCTGGTACGGGACGAAATATCCTGACACGAAGTGCGGTGTCTTCAGGAACCGTTTCACCGCGCCTGCGGCATGGCAGGGCAAGGGGCGGACCTGGCTCTGGATGCGCAATTCGACTCCGGTCACATTTCTGCCTCCGTACAAAACACAAGTGTACCTGGACGGACAGCCCATCTACGACACCAAGGGCTGGAAGTACGCATCCTGCGTACAGGAGATCACGGAGCGCCTGACTCCGGGCGAACACCTGCTGACCGTAGTGTCAAGAAGTACTAATCCGGTCGGCGGCATTGACGGCAACATCTGGCTGGAACATCTGCCTGAGCCTGCCGCCAGACAGTCCTTGGACGGCGATTGGAACGGCGTTCAGCTCCCGGGCAAGGTCAAGACGACTGCCGAAATCAAGCGCAGTTTCAAACCTGATCCGGCGATGAAAAAGAAAAAGGCGTATCTCTACCTTGAGTTCACGGAAAACAATATCATGGGCATAATCCTGAACGGGCGAATCATGAGCCGCGACCAGGGAGGCCAGCATTTCCTCCTGGAGCTGTCGTCATTCTGGAACTGGGATCAGCAGAACGCCATAACGCTGAACCTGCAGTATCCGCAGCACCCGGTGGCAATTAAAACCGTGGAGATCCGCTACTACGATGTAAATCAGCTGTGAGGATAAAAATTCTTGCGAATTTTTATTTCGACAATTATGCAAATTATTTATTATTTTTTCATGAAAGGAAAAAAATGATGAAACAGCTCTTCAAGTCCAAATGGTTGCTGGCGCTCTCTGCGGCAGTGATGATGCTCTCAATCCCCCCGAAGATCTCGGCTGCGGAAGGATCACCGCAGAAACCGGTGATCGATGTCCTGCTCCTGGGTTACTACATCTGGGCGTCGCCCAATTATGTGGAACTCTGCAAGAAGGAAGGCGTGAACATACACTTCGCAGTCCCCGGCGATACCAGTGCGTCAGACCCGGCAAACTATCCGCTCGAGTATCTGAAGAAATTCCATGTCATCGTCGTCAGCGGCCCGATGGAGAAACCGTGGGATCCCAGCGTGGTGCGCGGCGTCATCAAACCCGGCATAGTCGACAATCTTCTGGCGTACAACAAACTCGGCGGCGGTCTGGTGTGGACTCCCCTCGGCGCCGGTTATGGCGCCCTGTCGTGGAATGAAAGCACCGGCGGCAAGGTTGACGCAGAGGCTCTCGACGAGTCGCTGAGCGGCCAGGCCAACAAGACCTCCGTCACAGTCACCGAAAGCCTGCGCAACAATCTGAGCTATTTCTGGACTACCGACATCAAGAAACACCCGGCCACCGACGGCGTGCGCGGCCTCTTTTTCGGAATCGCGGGCGAGTGGGGCTGGCCGGCGACCATTCCGATGAAGTTCGGCAAGTCCTGGGAGGTGCTTGTCAAGGGCATGCCGGAAACATCTACCGTGACAAACAAGACCCCGCGCGGCGGCAAGGATCGCGCCCACACCCCTAGCGGCACAGTCGGCACATACGCCGCCAGTCCGGAGATAATCGCCGTGCGGCCCGAGGGCGACGGTCGACTGGGACGGATGATGGTGCTGCCGATCTACACCACCTGGACCTGGGGCAATTACGGGCACATCGCCATGAAGGAGGCCTTCCTCTTAAACGGTGACGGCACTCATCCGAGCGACGGACAGAAATTCCTGCTGAACTCCTGGCGCTGGCTGGCGGGACCGGCGCTTGCGGCCGGTCTGGGCGGACAGCCCATGCCCAAACCCAGCACTGCTGCGGCGAAGCCGGTCGACTTGTCGCCCAACCAGTGGAGTGCTGAGTTTAATTTTGGAGGCGCTTCGTCCGGACCGAAACTGCGCGGGATCTTCGGCGCGCACAGCCAATACGGCGGCGGCAGCGGCACGGTTACGGAATGGGTGCAGGCCGCCAAAGCGCTGAAGCTGGACTACATCGTCTTCACTGACGACCTGGATAAATTAGATGAGCAGAGCTACGCCAAACTTGTCGCAGAATGCAAGGCTGCCAGCGACGATAATTTCATCGCCATTCCCGGCTGGGGAGCTCCCGACGTCAACGGCGTCTACCGCTTTTTCCCGGGCAACCCCAAGTTGCCGGCGCCCGCACGCCTGGCGAAGGACGGCAGGCTCGCGCAGCATGTCGGCGTCGCCAGTGATTCCGGCTGGGTCACCTGGCCGGTTTTCGCAGGGCTGGAGAAGATGCCTTACAATCCCTGGTGGGAACATGTGGTGGCAGCTTGCGCCCCGCTGGTGTATGAGGGGCCTAAACTGGTCGACAACGGCGTTGCTCGCTGGTATCACGACATTGAAGCAAACAACATGCGCCTGCTGCCAATTTCCCTTGTGCATGTGCGGAAGCCCGGGGATCTTGCGGCCGCCGTCAAGGATGCGCACGTCACAGTCCTGCTCACAGACAAACGCGCCGATATCGTGTCGAAAATCCTGCGCACCGGTTTTTCCGGCCAGATCTTCCCCAGCTACCTGACCAACGGCCCGGAAATTGTGACCTGGCGTTTGGAAACCGGGGCCGGCGAACCGTTCCGCCCTAATTCCTCAAGGTTCCGCCTCTGTGTCAATGTGAAGAGCGATGCCGGGCTCAAAGAGGTGAAAATCATCGACACCGCCGATGGCAGCTCATACCGTGACTGGCAACCCAACGGCGAGAAAAACTTCACCGCCTTTGTTGACGACCAGAAAGACCGTCAACGGGTTTACGGGCTTGTCGTCACCGATGTCAACGGCCATACCGCCATCGCGCCTCCTGCCTATCCGTGCATGGACGCCAACCGTGTCTGGCACATGGGCGACCGCCTGATGGGGCTGCATCATGTCACAGGTTGGAACACCGAGCGGACGCAACTGCTTGGAAACCAGTCAACGGCCCTCGGGATCGGCTTTAGCAAAGGCGCAATCGGGGAGGCGGCCGGCGAGTTCTCCACCCAGCACAACGACCGCCTGAAGTTTCAGGGCATCGAGGGCGCGGGAATTTATCCGCCCGCCTTCAAGTACAGAACCAAGATGCGGGTTGGCGGGAAT
>JBAZRS010000193.1:0-6086 GCA_041662825.1 Victivallales bacterium
CAGCGGGTGGTGAAATGAAACCGACGAGGGCCGGAAGCTTTTTCCGTGAACATCACGCGCCAGAATTTCCGGATAACCATCGCAGAGCCAGCCGGGCAGACCGTCATACTTGAGTTCCGAATACTGGTACGGACCGGGACGGGCGATCACGAATAGTTTTAGTTCGAGGCAGAGACGGAGAAACGCTTCGAGATCACGTTCCGGCTTGTCCCCGAAACGGATGTCGCCCTCCGTTGGTTCGTGCAGCAGCCACGGGATGTATGTGGCGATCGCATTGCCTCCAGCTTTCTTGAACAACTCCAAGCGCCGCCGCCAGTCGGCATGCGGTACGCGGAAATAATGAAATTCTCCGGAAACTGCAAACGCGGGTTTGCCTTTAATCCGATATCCCTTCGCCGACCAAGTCAATTCTGGCATCGCCATTTTGCACTCACTCCCCATATTTTAAATGAGCCAATTGCAAAACTGTGGCTCGGACAAGCCTCGCCCTCCATTCTTACGCCAGTTTCGGGCGTGAAGGGTCGTGCTTGTCACGACCGTTTCTTTAGTTTTGTAATTACCTCAAATGATGTAATTGTTGAATTAAAAACTGCGCCAAGCTTTATACGCCTCCGGCATACGGCGAATTCTGCACCAGTTTCGCCCCTATTCTCCTCTGTGCCTCTGTGCCTCACTAGACGGCTCCCGCCTCTTTAAACATTGCGATGATTTTCTCCGGCGGGACATCGGCCATGATATTGTGCACCTGCTGGAAGACGAAGCCGCCATCCTTTCCGAAAATGTTTTTCTGTTGACGGACATGTGTGCGGATCTGATCCGGAGTTCCGGTCGGAAGGATTTTGCGAGTATCGCAACCACCACCCCAGAAGACAAGATCTTTTCCGTATCGGCTCTTCAAATGCCCGGCATCCATGTCGGCACATGTGATCTGGACAGGATTGACTGCGTCAAGCCCCGCGTCAATCATATCTGCAAGCAACGGCTCGATGCCGCCGCAGCTGTGCAGATTAACTTTTACGGGCGCCAGCTCCTTCGCCTTCCTCCAGAGTTTTGCATGATACGGCTTTATGAATGTCCTGTACATTTCAGGAGAGACCAGAGGACCGCACTGGCTGCCGAGATCGTCGCCGAAAACCACCACATCGATATATGGGCCAACTGCCCCCATCCATTTTTCGAGGTTCGCCAGATGTATCTTGTAGAGCGCCTCGGTGAACTCCTCAACCTTTTCGGGATAGAGTCCCATGTACATTAAATAGTTGTCCATCCTGAAAAGCCATTGGGGGAACTCGAAGAGGTTGCCGCCGAAAAGACCCAATACAGCCCTCGATGTGGACTGCCTCAGCGTCTTCACTCTGGCCGTCATCTCACGCAGCCCCTTCTCGTCCAGCGGCAGATGCGCACCGGGATGCGGAACACCGGCCCAAATCGTCCTGCCAAGCTGTGAACGCAGATCAGAGAAATCGGCATGTTCGAAGTCGACCGACTCCATCGGGAATCTGGTCTGCTCGAAGTAAAGACAACCTTTTTTCTGGATTCCCAGTTCCGTGCCGTCGGCACCATAGAGCAACCAATCATCGCCTTTCTTCTGGACGTTTATGTAGAACGGTATCTTGCAGGGTGTCCCGTCCGGCAGGACCCAGTCCTTCCAGTCTTTTGCATCATGCAGGAAAGCGCGTCCCATTTCGACGGTGTCAACACCTAGAGCGTCAAGGACAGGTTCTTCAACAATAGCGAGCTGCTGCACCATGTCATAGACATAAATGTCACCTGATGAAATGCCAAGGGCTTTCTTCAATTTATTATAGGCTATCGCCATAATGCCGGAGGAACGGTGCCCGCCGAAATCAATGGGAGTCCTGTCAGAAACCTTATGGCCCAACGCCGCAACAATTCTTTCCCTGCCGGTCATGATTTATCTCCTTTCAATTAGCCGCCAATGAAAAACTTCAGTTCTAAAATTAGATAGATGATGGTTATTATTCAAGGATATCTCATCCAATTATGGTTGTCAATCAAGGATAGTATTTCCATTCAATTGAATATTTTACTCTTATCTTGAAAATGTCATATATGTGATTACATTGTATACCCATAAATAGGAGATGAATATGAGGACATCGGTCATAAGGATAGGTAATTCATTCGGAATCAGGATTCCAATGCCAGTCATAAAGGAATGCCATCTCGAAGGTGAAATAGAAATGACAGTGAAAAAACGCGGCATCCATATCCATGCAGTGCGAAAACCAAGGGAGAATTGGGATGCGTCCTTCAGGAAAATGGCAAAAGCCGGTGATGATGTCCTCTTAGACAAAACCGCATCTCCTGTTTCAAAATGGGACAAGGAGGAATGGCAGTGGAAGTAAAAAGATTTGATGTGTTCCTTATCTGCCTCGACCCGACCGTCGGACATGAGATAAAAAAGACAAGGCCGTGCCTGATAATATCCCCGGATGAAATGAATCGCAACATAGCAACTGTCATAACAGCGCCGATGACAAGTAAAACCAGGAATTATCCTTCAAGGGTGGATTGCGTATTTGACGGGATAGAAGGACAGGTTGTACTGGATCAGATCAGGACTGTGGACAAGGAAAGGCTCGTGAAAAAACTTGGAACAGTTTCCGAGTCTGCTCAAAAAAAAGTACTGATGGTTCTTTCTGAGATGTTTGCGCCATGACGGAATATTCTAAAGTGGCGGACAAAGAGCCGCAACTTTTTTTCTTGATGCGAAGCATCCTTGGAGTGCGGGAACTTGTTACCGCCTTGTTCGCGAAATTCATTTCGCGAGATTCCCTTCTTATGGGACGGAATAAATTCCGTCATTAAAAGCGGCAATAAATTGCCGCACTCCAAGTGCGAATTTCGCAATTCGCAGAAGATGAAGTTCAAAAATAAATGCTGAATTTTCATAATCCTTGAAATTCCTATACGGTAAATTATTGCCTTTGCCTCACAGTTCATTTTTTGTTTTGGACTCGTCCGACAAGTCGGATTTCGACATTCGGATTTCGGATTTAAAACATCTGCTGTGTCAAAGTCTCATGGTCGAAACTGTTCATCAGTTCCGCATGGTCGGCCGGGTTGAAATCCCCTCCAAGAGGCCTTATCCGGTAACGTGCAATGAATCCTCCGGGATTGCAAGCCGGAAAATTGACAAACCAGTAGTTGTTGTAGATCCATGATGCGGCGAAACCGCGTCCATTCTCCAGTGCCCGTGCCGGATCACCGAAAGTGAAATCCCCGAACTGCCAGAGAGGACTGTCGGGCGCCGCAACATGAACCGTCAGTCCCGGTGTGGAAACCGCAGCACCAGATGCCGATTCATAGAGACTTTTGCAGGTTCCCGGAATCTGATCTTTTCCCACACGCCGCCAGATCCCGCAGGAATCATAATGGAACTCATGCGCCGTGGCGTCCATGTCCAAATCAAACGTCAAGTATAATGCACGTCGCTCAAGCGAGTCGGAAAGGCGCAGCTGCGCAGTCACCTCCAGCGCATCTGGAAACAGCGGGTTCAAACGGAATTCCAGAAACTTGATCTCGGAACCGGCAATCTCCAGAACAATCGCGTCTCCGTTCCGGTCAGATACCCGTTCAACCTTGACGCATTTGCCGGCAAGATCGCGACGGAATGCGAGTTTCGGATTCCAGGCCGCATCGCTCGGGTCCCGCACAATCGTTGTGTCCTTAACCTGAAAATCATTTAAAGGATGTTCTATGATCGGTTGACCGACAGTTTTCGCCCAGTTCCTGCCGTCGCATTTGGTCGTCAGAGATATTACTGCAAGCTGAACTGGATCAATCACCACACTGAGCATTTCATTTTCAATCTTGACCGTGCCGCCCGTGGAGAGAGTTTCTTTTTTTCCTGTGGCATCTGACTTCAGAAGCGGCTTAATGATTTTTGATCGCGGTGGAATTTCCACAAATCCGCTGCAGAGGTCACCGGATTTTGCGAAATTCGCAAAAGTCGGTTCGCGGTCAAACTGATAAAGGTGTTCCGGACGGTCTGGCTGTGCGAAAAGCGCACCAAATTTACTCTGGCTGTATCCGATACTCCGGCGTGTGACATCGAAAGGATTCACCAATAGCACCACCGGCTGTTTACTAATCTTATCATCATAATCTCCAGTCTCTATATTCTTTAAGCCAAGCAGACGCTTGGCGGGCCCGGGAGCGCTGACCGTCTGGTCGGCTCTTAGCTGTATCTGTGCGGGTAACTGTTTTGCAATCGCCGCCAAATGATCTCGCAGCAGTCCCATGGAAATTGATTCGGCGTTCCAGTGGTTGACACGTATCTGCGCCCATTGCCGTTGCGTGTCGTATGAGTCAGGCTCCCCCGACGATGAATGGCTGCCGTCGGTGTGCTCGCAGGCGACCGCCAGCTCGGAGCGGGCCCTGTCAAGCGACAGAGTTCCCCCTGTTTCATTCGCCCAGCCCAGATTTCTGATCTGCTCGACTGCAGCGAGCCGCCGTTGAGCACGTCGGACGACAGCGATTTCCTGCGGATGTGAACCGTGTCCGAAGACCCAGGGGTCAGGCCAGTCACCCGCAAGTGATTTCAATTCTTTCTTCCGATCTTTAATTCTCTTCATAAAAGATGACATCGTGTCTATCCGCAATTCAACACCAGTTCCCAGTTCATTGAAAAGCTGAACCTGCTCTGATAGTTTCGGAAATGGTCCGACATTGTCATTCTCGGTCGCAGTCATCATCAGGAAGTCGAACGGATAATCATCTGGCACAGAGCCCAGCACAGCTCCAAGTTTTGCCGGCAGTTCCTTTGCAAGACTGTCGAGACGGATAAAACTTTTAAGCCGGTTGTATATCCATCCGTGATAAACCGAGATTTCTTTACCGGACGGCAGACTCCAGCGAAATGCGGCAGGACGGGGAAATGGAGATAAACCCAAAGTGGTATTAAGCCCCATGAGAAGTCCATCCATCCCGCGCGCAGCCATTTCCTCCGCACAGGCGACAGGAAAACCGTTGACATCGTTCTGAATGACATTGGTCACCGGCACTTCGTATTTCCGAGAAAACGCGGCGGCGCGGTCCAGCTCCCAGCGGAAGTCCTCACGTGTCGAGAGAAAAGTGCCGTTAAACCTGCGACCGCCGACATCTATCCTCCCGGCCCGCATCATCTCAAGCAGTTCGTCCATCTGTTTTGCATTACGGTTTTCGAACCAATGTTCGAGAGTGGCGAACACTTCTATAGTCCAGCGAAAGCGTGATGACTCAGGCAAATCACGGGTATCATTACAAAGCTTTATCGCCTGGTCGAGAAAACGGTCATGCAGTTCCCAGACCACAACCGGATCATGAGTGTATCCGATATCGGTATGCGCATGCGGAACAAGATGTATGGTTTTAATCTTCATGGGATTTCTCCCCTTATTATTTATCATCGGGTTTTCGCATACTGTTCTACGAGCAATCCGACACCCAGCAGCGGGTCACACTCGAGATCAAGCCAGCCGTCCGCTCCAGGCGTCAGCACATGGCCGGAAATGAGATCGTTGAACGGTCTTGCCACGTCACCCGAAAAGCGCAGGCGCAGAGGCTCTGGCGCTGTGTGAATGACGAATGCGGCACGTTGTCCGCCAATCGTTCCAGATTTTATATAGACATAGTTCTCCGACCGGACTTCGACAGGCGGCACGACACCGGCGTGGCGCGTCAGGGCGAGCACCAACTGCTCGAAACCGCCGCAACACCCCTTCCATTCAGGCGATCCGCAAAGGTCGCTGGCGATATAGGGTTCTGCGGAATAGCAGGCCAATTGGATCACTTGTCCCTTTCCGACCGCTGTAACAACGAGCCGTTCGCCGTCCTTTTCTCCCGCTTTCCGGCCAATAGGTTCGAGCCATTGCGCGGATGGAAGACTGTAGTTGCGGCCATTGAAGTTGACATCTGTTGAGACACCGTCAAGGCTTCGGCGTCCGACTTCGACACGGCCGGTCAGTCGTGCGGTGAAACGCTCTCCGGGATAGCGGAAAACGCCCCGTGAATCATAGGCCCCCGTCTCCGGCTCGCACACCAGCGTGCCGCCAGCGCGCACAAATGCCTCCAACCTCGAT
>JBAZRS010000193.1:6096-8846 GCA_041662825.1 Victivallales bacterium
CAACTGTTGATCTACGACAGTGACTCGCGGCAGGAAAAGCAATTTTAATCCTTCGATTTCATCGAGGTGCTGCTCTTCGACCATACGGTAAGGAATATGCTGTTTGAGCAATGCCCGGCCATAACCCTGCAACGCCATCTGCGCCTTGCTGGCCTTGCCTTCGCAGGCCCAGTAAAGGTAGTAGCTGTTCGGGGAAAACAGCACTCCGACCGATGCTTTTCCCGGTATGAAATCCGCAATAGTTTTATCGTGCCGCGACAGTACGTCGGCGCTGCGTCGCATCGCCTCGGCGCGCTCCGGGAAGAATCCGTCATTTCCGCTGAACCCGAAACCTCCCGCCTCCGTGGTGAAAACCTCGTCGCGCCAGCACCAGAACAATACAGTGTCGGCACCGTTTGCCAAGCCGGTCCAGAGCCAGTTCTGCTGTGCGTCGGCCGGTACGGGTTTCATGGATTGAAAGCCGCCGGACGCCTGCCCCCCCTGCACCTCGCTAAGCCAAATTTTCTTGTCGCGGGCCGATGCCGGCAATGACTCGATACGCATGAAAAAATCAGGTGCATCGGTCAGTCCCCACAACGGGAAGCTCGAACAACCTATACCGTCGAGATGATCGGCATAGTCCCAGTCGTTGCCCCGGTCAAGAGCCGTGCTCTTGGAACTTCCGCCTTTCAGGAACGACGGCGAGTCGCCATGCACGGTAGCCGGACGTCTGCCGTCAAGCCTCTTGAAAATCTCGAAGCGTTTGCGCGCATGCTCGCCGCAGCGCCAGGTGATGAACTGCTGGAACGCGATCATTTCGGTGAAGGGCCGTCCATGTGAACGCCCCGGCCAGACATCCTCCCAGCTCGCATAACGGCGCAGCCAGTCGCGGTTGAGCCCGTCCAAGTCGCCGTGCTTCGATTTCAGCCAGTCGCGGAACTCCCTCATCGTATGTGGACAGTAGCAGACCAGTTCGTCGGCCTGGACATTCCAGCGCAGTTCGTTCCATATATCCCAGCCGCGCAAATGGGGAGCTCCTTTGTACTGTTCAACCACCCGCGAGATAAACCCCTCCATCCGCGCCCAGACTTCCGGGTGGTCAAAACATCCGCCGGGTGTCAGGCCGAAATGGCATTCGTTCCTGTTGCCTGATTGCACCTTGTGACCATGACAATTCACCAGTTCGCTGTCGGGAATGATGCGGTGGATCCAGTGCGGCTGCAGTTCCGGAATAACGCTCAGCACCACGCCCAAGCCGTTCTCACCGGCCAGTTTCACCAACCGGTCATAGTCGTCAAACACGAAGGTTCCCGGCGTTGCCTCGACCCAGCTCCAGAGCACCCATAGCTGTACCGTGTTGAAGCCGCTTTCCCTGATTTTCCGAAAGTCCTCCTCCCATAATCTGCTCTCTGGAAATGGCGGACGATAATACTGGACACCCACTGTAATTGTCTTATCATTATTTCGGCTACCTTGCATTCTTGCTCCTCGTCTTGTTATGTTGTGAGATATATGGCTAAGGTTTATATTCCCATTCTATCAGGCGGAAATCGCGGGGAGGCACATAGCACCTTGTCTGGAGTCCGGGCTTGCCCGCATCGAGATCCGCCAGCGGTTCCCCTGTCTCCAGATCGCGGACATTGACTGCCCCAGGTATCACAAGATCAGCTGTAATGCCCCGGTTTGACTTTTTCTCATTGAAGAGGATTGCCATCGACTTTTTCTTTGTTGGATTGCGGAAGACAGAAACATAAATGCGCTCGGAATCAACAGCCGCCGCCTTCTGCTCCCAGTACGGAAGGAATTCGACACCCTCGTCGAAGAAGCCGAATTTTTTGTCAAGTTTTTCAAGCATCATCCTGTCGGCGCCGATCTGGCCGACATCGTGCAGCAGGCAGAGGCCGTCGTGTGTCCTGCGGACTCCCGGCAGTTCAAAACCTGCTGTATCGGTAAGCCTCACTTCGAACTTCTCCGGATGCCCCTCGCGCGGCGGCTGATCCGAAATGCCGCCCGACCCCGAGGCAAACTGAAGCCGTGGTATCACTCCGCCCTGGGTTCTGGCATGAGCCCGGAATCCGGGTACGCCGAGATGCTCGATCAGATCGCGCTCGGCCTTCTCGGAATACCAGTCCGACTCGATGTGCCAGGCCATCTGGGCGAACGACCAGGTGGGGTGCTGGTTCACCAGCCAGAACGGCTGCACGCCAACAGCATGGCACATTGTCACCAATCTTTTCAGGTATCGCCGGAACTGCAGGATATGATATTTACGGCCATAATTCTGGGCATGAGGCAATATGCCGCCCTCGGGTTTCCATCGGTTCGGATTATCAAGCAGGCCCATTTCCAGGCCGTCATCCGTATAACTGTCTATCGTGAAACTGCTCTGGTTGTCGAACCAGGTTCCATTCACCCTGGCCAGCGAGACAAGCTTCTGCTGGTAATAGACGGCAAAGTCAACCCAGGAATCAGTCCATTGGAATCCTCTAGGCTTGAATGAAATGTCATCCTTCCAGAGGAAGCCCCCATAGGACCTGAGATTTTGAAACCTCTTTTTGGTGTCGGTATCAACCGGCAGACGCGCCCAGTCCGGTCCTCCCCATTCGGCGGCATATGTGTCCCACTCACCGTTTGCGGGACCTGTACCCGCCATAAGGCTTGAACCATAAAGAACCTGCGGACGCGGGTCGTCGCGACGCTTGACGTTGACCCTCCCGTACATACCCTCCGGCGGCTTAGTTTCGCCTGCCAAGACGCGTCCGAGTTGCAGG
>JBAZRS010000194.1:0-8844 GCA_041662825.1 Victivallales bacterium
TCTCCGTCAACATAGGTTATGGCCATGAAATAGCATCTCTCGTTTTCTCCCGCGTCAATTGCCTTGATGATGTTTGGGTGGTTGAGCGTCCCGGAAAGCTGGATTTCCTTGTTGAACATGTCGATGATGCTGTTGTCAGTCTGTCCGACAAGCGTTTTCATGATGACTTTCAGCGCCACAAGCCTCTGCATTGAGGACTGTTTTGCAAGATACACATATCCCATTCCCCCTTTTCCGAGGAGGGTGATGATTTCAAAGCCGCCGAGAATCTCGCCGGGCTGGAAATCTTCGCTCTGCAAAAAGACTGCGCCGTTGCAATGCGGGCAGTAGAGCATCATGTTGTCGGGTCTCTGGTACACGTTGAAAGTGTTATTGCAATGAGTGCACAGGTATTGTTCCATATGAGACAGTTATTCTATTTAAATATTGATGAACAGGTTGTGAATTCGGGTAAATCTACCATTGTTTGGATAAAGTTAAAGGGGGGACTCCCAACAGTTGTTTTTACTTTTTAAAGTCTCTCAGTATCTCCAGCGCCTCGATGTCACCGTTTTCCGCCGCCTTCACCATCCATTTGACTCCTAGTTTCAGATCCTCTTCTGTCCCCTCTCCGTTGATGTAACATGCGGCCAGTCTCCTCTGTGCCTTGGCGTCTCCGTTTTCCGCCGCTTTTTTAAACCAGTAGAACGCCGCCGTCTTGTCAGTTCCGAAGCCGCGGCCCTGGTCGTAAAAACATGCAAGATTGAACTGGGCGTGTGAATCATTTCTCTTGGCCGCCTCCAGGAAAAGTTTTGCGGCCTTAAGATCGTCTTTCGCTTCGCCAAATCCTTCAGTTGCGAAAACCGCAAGATTGAAAACCGCGTGTGCATTCCCGTTGGAGGCCGCTTTCTCATACCATCTCCTGGCCTCGTTGAAATCATGCTTCACCATGTCTCCGTTCATGTAAAAGTCCCCCATCTTCACCTGCGCCATCTCAACGCCGGACATTGCGGCTTTCTCATAAAGGGTGAAGGCCTTCTGCCTGCTCTGTTCCACAAACTGTCCGGTTTCATGGAAATATGCCAGTTTCGCCATGGCTTCCGGATTCCCCTTTTCCGCTGCGGATTTCAGCCATAAAAGCATCTTCTCATCGTTTTTCAGACAGCCCCTGCCGGAAAAATAACAGTCGGCAAGGAGCCTCATTGAGTCGGAGCTGTTCAGGAGAACCCCCCTTTCAAGGAGTGAAACCGCCTTTTTCTCATCCTTCTGGACACCTCTGCCATCAAGGTAAAGCTCTGCGAGTTTCGCAAATGCCGGCGGAAAATCGGCTGAAACAAGGCTTTCAAATATTTCAGCGGAAGCCCCGATGTCGCGGTGGATCGACCTTCCCGGATTATCAGTAGATACAATGCCGGCCTGGTAGCATACCGCAATATTGAACTTCGCCTGGGGAAGGCCGGAGTCGGCCGCCTCCTTGTAGCATTTGAACGCCTCAATCGGGTCGGCTTTCACCCCGAGCCCCCGGTCATAGCATAATCCGAGGTTGAACAAGGCGGACTTGCTTCCGTTTCTTGCGGCTTTCCTGTAGTTGCTGAAGGCAAGGGTGTAATCTTTTTCGAGACCGTATTTGCCGAAGAAATATGCATTGCCGAGCAGGGTAAGGGATTCGGTGTCACCCTCCCTGGCTTTTTCCTGAACTGAACTTATGTCGATTTTTTCAGGCCCGGAACTGTCCGAGGAGTAAAGCTGAACAGGAGGCATTATGACAAAAAGGAGGAGTGCCGGAAATACATGCCTGAAAATAATTATTTTATTTTGAAGGGAAAAAGGATTTGCCATATTCTTTGTAATTGCTTTCAAACTCCTGAAAGGATTTATCATATCTTATCTGGCTTTCTTTTGAAAGAGTGCGGATGTGCGATTCCCTATATTCCTTGATGTAGGGTTCGGCGATTTCAACCTGCGTTACGATCGTCTTGTAAATGCTGAGTTCGCAGTTCCTGAAATTTTCCCCGATTAAACGTATTTCCTGTTCCGAAACACCGTTTCTCTTAAGCTGATTCTCTGTGAAATTGTTTTCATAGCTTATCAGGATGCCGGCCGCTTTTACAATGTCCCTCAGCATGACCAGGTATTTATTCATGAAGTCAAGGCCTTCCCTGCCCGGAACATTCGCCATGAGGATTATTGAATCACTGGAGTCTATGGATAAGTCGAGAAGTTCCAGTACTTCGCCATAAAGCACAAAGCGCTTTTCCAGTGGCACATTGAGCAGGTGTTTGACGAGGTAGACGGCCCATTCATATGCTGAATCGCGTCGCGCCATCAGGGAAGGGACGTTCATCATGACAAGGCAGTCCTCGGTCATCACCCTGGCCGGAACCGTGCCGAAAGTTATTTTCTTGAGGGTTCTTGTGACTGTATCAAATACGCTTTTTTCGATTCCTGTCATTTTTCCCGTCCGGTATTTGTCGTTAGTCGTTGGTCATCAGTCGCTAGATTTTAGCTGATAGGTCATAGGTGTTCGCTGATAGCTATGAGCTATTACGCTCCGCTTCACTGATTCACTGTTTCTTTTTTTTCCCTTGGCGCAGGTTTTTTTCCGAAAAACTTCATGACTTTCTTAAGATCCTCCCAGGCCTCCCTTTTGGCGGATGGATTCCTGAGAAGGTATGCCGGATGCAATGTCGGCATTACTTTTATGCCCCTGTATTCATACCAGGTTCCCCTTATTTTCGTGATGCCGTTCAGGCCAAGCAGATATTTGAGGGGAACCGCACCCAGGAGAACAATAACTTTCGGGCGGATAATATCAATCTGCCTGTTGAGGTAGGGCAGGCATTTTTCCGCCTCCTCGTCAGTGGGATTCCTGTTTTCCGGAGGACGGCATTTTACGATATTGGCAATGTAAACCTCTTCACGTGTGAATTGCATCCCGATTATCATACTGGTGAGAAGCTGTCCGGCCCTGCCTACAAAGGGGATCCCCTGTTCATCCTCGTCTTTTCCGGGACCTTCGCCTATGAACATGAGTTCCGCATTACGGTTGCCGTCCCCGAAAACCGACTTGGTCCTGGTTTTATGAAGTCCGCAGAGCGTGCACTCAGCAGCTGTTGCGGCGAGTTCATCCAACTGCATTTTATCAAGTTCGGGCCTCTCTGAAGGTTTCAGGGCATTTTCCACAGAGGCGGAGCCGACTTCTACCTTTGATTTTGCGATATTCGCAGCCGGTGCTGAAGTCGGCGCCGTGCGGATTGGTTCGGCATCCCTTTTTGGCTCCGGTTTTGCGAACTTCGCAGGCTCGGTCTTTTTCAACTTCATGAACTTTTGGAGGACGGCCGGGCTGACATCCGCATATGCATAATTCTCCGATTCTATTTCAAGACATTCTATTATCTGGTTTATAAGGGTCTGTTTGTGCATAAAGTGTTTCGCAAGACGGGTTTTGTGTTTTCAAAAGCGGGAAACTATACATTTTAAAAGATCATAATACAAAATAAGGCGAGGTCCTAGTTTGATGTTTTTAAAAAGTTGACGCGGAAGCTGCTGCGGTGATTGCCGCGTTCATCATGATTTTCCCCGGAAGCTGAAAAAACAGCAGTAGTCTTGCCCGGAGGGGGGACTCTTGATTTTCCTCTGTTGCATGGTTTATTTTCCAACCCATGAAAATGTTTATTCTATTATTCTTGTGTTTTTTGACAGGCTGCTCGACCACGCCAAGGACCATTGAACCGGTCAAATCCGTCCACGCAGGCTCAGGCACAAACGACATATATGTCATCGCCCACAGCTGGCATACGGGAATCGCCTTCAAGGCAGAAGACCTCAACACTCTCATCCCAGCCCTGGCTGTCCGGTTTCCCGGGAGGGATTATTATGAAGTCGGATGGGGGGATGCCGACTTTTATCAGGCGGATGAAGATGCCAAGGGGCATGGCCCACGGGCTTTGTTCTGGTCAAGTGGAAGCGTGGTACATGTGGTGGGATTCGATGCAAAACCGGAAATATATTACAGATACTGTGATGTGCGGAGAGTCAGGGTGAGTCACGAGAACTACCTTAACATGCTGAAATTCACACAGTCAAGCTTTTTGACGGACGAGAAGGGAAATCCTGCGCCCAGGAAACTTGGGACGCGGGGTGACAGCCAGTTTTATGCCGCCACCGGGAAATATCATATTTTCAACACCTGCAACAAATGGACGGCAAAGGCCCTGTACAGCGCCGGGCTGGATATCGGCACGAGTTTCAAATTCACCACCGCAAGCATCATGAGTTATCTTGACAATGAAAGCCTCAGCCGGAAAGTCGGACAGGGCATCGCCGAGCCGGCTCCCTGATTTCAATATCAGTGCCATCCCATGGATTATTCCATTTATTCGCCCGAGGCGAATTAATCCGTTATCCTGTGGGATGACTGTGAAAAATATTGAAAGAAGTTAAAGCTAATCCAGAGGAGTAAGGAAAGTGTGAATTCTTTCAAGACATCAAATATAAATTTTACCGAAGGTAAAATTTTTCTCTGCGCTCCTTAATCCAGTTTATTACGGAATTTATCCAGTTCTTCCATCATCAACGGGCGATTCTGATATTTACTGCGAAATTCCTCAATAAGCCCGAGAACCGCTTTCTCTGCTCCGTCAACTTTCATTCCATGCAAATGCTTCAGTGAATAATTGCAGAGCCGCCAATAATCATTCCTGTTTTTGGCGGACTCGGCCTTCTTTCTGATGCTGTCTGCCAACATCGAGCAGAATTTCTCCGGACAGGCCTGGAGAAGCAGATGCTCATAGTCCGGAATCATTTTTGGATTTTCCGCAAGCAAAGACAGCAGTTTCTCCCATTCCTTTTCCTGTGAAAGCAGATATCCCAATGCCCGCAGGGATTTCTGGTCGTACTTTGAATATCGAGACAGTCTTTCAATCAGTTTCCTGAGATGCCTAGGCCATCTTATATGGGAATAAGTGTTTTTGTATATCTCGTAGAACTCCAGTTCCACTTCTAGAAAAAAATCTAGACAAAGTTTGCGGATATTGTCGGTCTCGTTTCCCATGACTCGTGACTTGAGTTCCCATTTTTTCCATTCCTTGACAAGACCTGGAACCCTCGAATCATGCTTTATCCCCGACTTGGCAAGGACTGTGACTTTGTCGAAGTCCTTTTCGTTGAAAGCCTTTTCAAGCGACATTCGCCTGAATTCAGCGACATGGCTATTTTCCTCGAAAAACTTTTTGGCGGCTTCTTCTTTTCCAGTCCTGTTGAGAGCGATCAGCTTCATCCGATAGACTATTCCCTCATCCTCTTGATATTTTTTAATAACTTTCCCGTCGGCAAAAAGTGTTTCCACGGATTGCAATATTTCATCCGCCTCCTTGCTTCCGGAATGGAACTCTATAGTTATTTCTAGTAATTCCGCCCACATATCCCGGCTTATGTGTAGACTGTTTTTACATTCACGGACCAGATAATCGAAAAAACTCTCCCGTGCCGTTTCGCCCAAATCGTGTTTTAAAGCCTTCCTGAACAGTTCAAGGCTCATTTTGATGCATGAACCTATCCCGTCTTCCAAATCCTCCGCCACCTGGAGAACAGGAAGCATGTTTTCCAGAACGGCCTGAGCCGCCGACAGAGCATCTGCCGGTTTTCCCTCGTCAATAAGTTTCTCGGCTTTGTCAAGAACCAGACGTGCTCCACGGCAAGCTGCTGGAATTTTCGTGTTGGGTATGAATCCTTGATGACCCATTGCGCTATCGACGGAAAGTAATATTATCCTCCTATAACTTTCTTTAGAATATAGCGAGCTGTTGTGGTCAGTTATGACCATGGAGCGGAAAATGGCATCCGACTTCGCCTGCTCCTTTACGAGATCGACAAGTTCATCCCTACCTAGTCCGGAAAGAATGGTATCGAGGTCGGTTACGACTTCGGATGGCGGCGGAAGCGAAGCCTTCAAACCACCGTCTTTCCTAAGCCTTTCGGCGATGGCGAGATAAACCGCAACCTCGTGTTTGCAGATGTCGCCGCGGTCATATGGGCAGTTGCATTCGGACTCGATTACACGGCCTTGCTCCCCCAGCTTCACCCTGACCGAATATTCCTGGGTTCCCGAAACTTCAGCAATCCATGTGTCTCTGCTTTGTTTGAGCTTGATTACCGCGCCCGAATCGTAGTAGGCCATTCCGCGCTCGTAAATGATCGGCTCCACATCCTCTTCGAAATCGGCAAGTTCCATAAGCACCTTAAATTGGCTCAATTAAATATTGCATTCCTTACTTCGCCGTCCTGTTTTCGCCGTCAATCAGGAGTGAGTCTTGGGCATTTAGCGGTGAGATGATGCTTCTGCCGATTTGGGTTTCCAACTCTTTTCTGGCTGTTTTAGCCACATGGCCGCCTTCTTTTGCGACAATCTTGCTTTCAGTGAAACTGTCCGGTTTTTTCTTCTTGGATATTTCTCTGGTGGAGGCTTCCGCAAGCATGTTGAGAACCAGTTAGAGATTGGTCATGTTGTCACGCAGACTCTGTTTTTTGAGGCCTTTGAATTTCTTGTAGTCTTTCACGCTCTTGTCCGCCCAGGCGCGGGTGATTTCATCGGTCAGAATGGCGAACTCGCTGTCCTTCGCAATGCCCCGATCCTTCCATTCATCGGTAAGCTCTTTGCGGACTTCTATGCTTTTGAGGCGCTGGTTGATCCACTCTTTGGAATAGCCCTTTTGGAGATATGTCCGCATTGCACGGTCAAACGCCAGTTCCGGGTCTTCGGTCTCTTCGATGCGCTCATACCCGACCTTTGCCAGCCATAGCTTGAAAGGTTCGGCTTTCGGCGAAGGGATGGATTGGATTACACGTAAAAGGTTTTCTGTATCAAAGCAATCGGTATCCCGTAGTTTGCCATCAGGCGCGGTCATTTTCAACTGTACGATTTTATCGTACACTTCACTTCCCTCATGTCCAAGCTTGGTCTTGAGATCGGACCAATAACGCCTGAGATTGCTGGAATCGGTAAGGACGGCAATTACATCTATAATCGAGAAAAACCATTCTTCGCAGTTCTCGTCCCAGCGGCGACGAATTTTCTGCTGTTTAAACAGAATTATTGAGCTTTCCTGTTTCATTCTTCAGTTTCCCTTCCATTCCAGAATGACAGATTTCCCTTTTTTGCCAATATGTACTGCTTGTCAGCGGTCCGGCAAATAAATTTTCTGCATATATGGATGAGTTTTGAATATAATTCGCGGGAAAAAAGAATTCAACATCTTCCATTTTTCAAAGCTTTTCAAGAAGCATTTCGGGAAATGCCCGCGAGAATTCAGCGGACGGAGGAATAGGAAATCATAAATTTAGCCGATCGGCTAAATTTTTCTCATCTCATGCTGCCTCGTCGAACTTGTTTTCGGGGATGTAGGCCCTCAGAAGATCTTTTATGGCTTTTATGTCGTTTGCCCGGATAAGCTCCCTGATTTTATCGAGGTCGACGGGGACTGCCGGATTGTCCTGCTTCCTGGCGACATATATGCGGTCGAACGGAGTTCTCTGCACTTTTTCCTTGTCGGTAAGAAGCTCTTCATATTCCTTTTCACCCGGACGCAGCCCGGTGATCTTTATTTCAATGTCCTTGTCGGGCAGCAGTCCGGAAAGCTCGATGAGTTTCCTCGCCATGTCATAGATCTTCACCTGTTCGCCCATCTCAAGGACCATGATGTCCCGGTCATGCCCGATCGTGCCGGCCTGCAGCACAAGGTCGACCGCTTCCGGGATCGACATGAAGTAGCGGACGACGTCCTTTGAAGTGACAGTGACCGGCCCGCCTTCCTTGATCTGCTGTTTGAAGAGGGGTATCACGCTTCCGCTGCTGTCGAGGACATTTCCGAAACGGACCACAATGAATTCGGTGGATTTCTGAGGGCGTTCCAGGCAGAGACGTTCGGCAACCCTCTTTGTCGCCCCCATTATGCTCGTGGGGCATATCGCCTTGTCTGTCGATATCATGACAATCCTTTTGACATTGTTCTTTTCGCATTCCTCAAAAAGGACTGTCGAGCCTATGATATTTGTCCCGAGCGCCATCTGGGGGTTCTCCTCCATGAGGGGAACATGCTTGTATGCCGCCGCATGGTAGACCACCTCGATGCCGTTCCCCGCAATGGCGCCTGACACGTTGTCTGATGATCTCACGTCGCCTATTATGCTTACAATCTTCAGGGAAGGATATATTTTCCTCAGTTTCCTGCTCACATCGTAGAGGTTGAACTCGGACAGTTCGAAGAGGACGAGGCATTCTGGATTGTATGCGGCGATCTGCCGGCAGAGTTCAGAACCGATGCTGCCGCCGGCGCCGGTGACCATGATTTTCTTGCCTTTCACGAATTCGGCGACTTCCGTCCTGTCTAGCTTCACGGGTTTTCTGCCGAGAAGATCCTCGATCTCAACGTTTTTCAGGTGGGAGACATTTATCTTTCCTGCCGCAATGTCGGCGTACGCAGGAACCATTCTGAGAGTGCAGGAGGCTTTCTCCTCGTCAAGCTGGTTCATTATTTCACGGATTGTGCTCGGGTTCGAGTACGGGGGCAGAAGCAGGATCTCGGAAATTTTAAGTTTTTTCGCGTAATATCCGGTTCTGTCAAGCTCTCCCAGCACAGGCACTCCCCGCAGAGACACCCCCTGGTTCGTCTCATTGTCAATCATGCCTATGATCTGCCTGTTTCCAAAACCTGTAGAGAACGCCTGGATGACACTGTTGCAGGAGGCGGAAGATCCGATTATCAGCGTTTTTATGACATCGTCCCCTTTCCCTTTTGATGCGGCTTCACGTATCACCCTGCTCAGCACCCTTTTTCCGAAGATCGCGAAAAAGCAGATCAGGAAATC
>JBAZRS010000195.1:0-8836 GCA_041662825.1 Victivallales bacterium
ACCAGTTTCTGAGGTTCATGCTGGAGAACAAAGGATCAGACCTCCATATAAGCGTCAACCTCAGCCCGAAGATCAGGATACACGGAAACCTTGAGCCGATCGAATCACCGCCCATGACGAGTGCACCGGTTGACAGCATGCTGGAGGAGATTTGCCCGCCGGTCCGCTGGCAGCACTTCCTTAAAAACAAGGATCTTGATTTTGCCTATGAAATCCCGGGTCTCGCCCGTTTCCGTGCGAACTACCTCAACAATTACCATGGCAGGGCTGCGGTTTTCCGCCAGATACCTACGAAGATTCTGACAATGACGGACCTTAACCTTCCGCCCGTGCTGAAGAAAGTGTGCGAACTGAAAAACGGGCTGGTCTGTGTTACCGGACCCACCGGAAGCGGCAAGTCTACTACTATGGCCGCGATGATTGATTACATCAACGAATATCACTGCAAGCACATAGTCACCATAGAGGATCCTATTGAGTTCGTGCACAAAAACAAGAAATCTATCATTGTCCACCGCGAGGTCGGCATTCACAGTTCATCGTTCGCTTCGGCGCTGAAGAGCGCGATGCATGCGGATCCGGACATAATTCTTCTGGGTGAGATGCGCGACGCCGAGACAATCCGCCTGGCCCTGACCTGTGCATCAATGGGAATTCTGGTTTTCGGCACTCTCCACACCAATAACGCACCCAAGACAATTGACAGGATCATCGACGCCTTCCAGGCCGAGGAACAGCCGCAGATACGGACCATGCTGTCGCAGTGCCTCAGAAATGTGATTTCACAGCTGCTCTGCCGCACGGCGGACGGGAACGGACGTGTCGCAGTTCACGAGGTCCTCCTCTGGACGGACGCACTGCCAAATACAATCAGGGAAGGTCAGGTTAACAATATCCGAAATATTATTGAAAGCAACGGCGCCATGGGGATGTGCACTATGGACTCAGTGCTGAAAAAGCTTCTCAAGGAGGAAATAATCACTCCCATGGAAGCCTATATGAAGGCCAGCGAAAAAAGGGAGTTCTTGGGCTTTCTGGATAACGGTTCCGTATCCGGACAATAGCTTGACGCCATATTAAATTGCAAAAAAACTTTCCTGCATGTCTTAAAATCCTAATTTTTTTCAAGAGGGGTGGGTGAAATGTTAAAAAAAGAATTTGAATTCGCGAAAATAGAGTCCAAATGGCAGAAATACTGGGACGATAACAAAACATTCAGGGCTGAGGATTTTTCAGATAAGAAAAAGTTTTACTGCCTTGTCGAATTCCCCTATCCCTCCGGAGACGGGCTCCATGTGGGGCATCCGCGTTCATATACCGCTCTGGACATACTCGCCCGTAAAAGGAGAATGCTGGGCTGCAATGTCCTTTTTCCGATGGGTTTTGACAGTTTCGGGCTTCCTTCGGAAAATTATGCGATAAAGACAGGGATTCATCCGAGCATTATCACCCGTAAAAATGAGGAAAGGTTCACAGCCCAGCTCAAATCCCTGGGATTCTCCTTCGACTGGGACAGGGTTTTCTCGACAACAGATCCCGACTATTACAGGTGGACGCAGTGGATCTTCATAAAGTTTTTTGAAAAAGGACTCGCCTACAAGTCGAAAATGCCCATCAACTGGTGCATTTCCTGCAAAATAGGGCTTGCAAACGAGGAGGTTGTTGACGGACGCTGCGAACGTTGCGGAGGCGAGGTCGAGAAAAGGAATATAGAGCAGTGGATGCTCAGGATAACAGCTTATGCGGACAGGCTCATCAAGGACCTGGATACGGTGGATTACCTTGAGAAGATCAAGGCGCAGCAGATTAACTGGATCGGGCGGTCAGACGGGGCCAATGTCGATTTCTACGTCTACGGGACGAATGAGAAAATAACTGTTTTCACTACACGTCCGGACACTCTTTTCGGGGCCACTTACATGGTCCTTTCCCCTGAACACCCGCTTGTCCGGAAAATTACAGCACCAGGGCAGAAAGATGCAGTTGAGGCATATTGCAGGCATGCCGCAAGGATGAGTGACCTTGAAAGGGCTGAAGTCAAGGAAAAGACAGGTGTCTTCTCAGGGGCATATGCCGTAAATCCCGTCAACGGCCAAAATATCCCGATCTGGATTGCGGATTATGTCCTCATCAGTTACGGGACAGGCGCAATCATGGCCGTTCCGTCCCACGACACAAGGGATTTTGAATTTGCAGTGAAATTCGGGATTCCCGTGAAATGCATTATCTCCCCGGACATGAAAGAGGCCCAGGCGGCAGGTGTGAACATTGACGATGTCCTGCTTGGCAGGGGTTGCTGGCCGGGAAACGGAGTCATGATAAATTCCGCGAACTCCGACGGTCTCGACATAAACGGACTTGAAGTCACCGATTCAAAACGCAAAACAATTGAATGGCTTGAACATAAGGGTATAGGGAAGGGGGCTTTGAACTATAAGCTCCGCGACTGGGTTTTTTCGAGACAGCGCTACTGGGGTGAGCCGATACCGATGATTCACTGCCCGGAATGCGGCTGGATTCCGGTTCCGGAAAATCAGCTTCCGGTCCTTCTCCCGCAGGTTGAAAAATATGAGCCTACGGATACCGGGGAATCCCCGCTTGCCGTCATTTCGGATTGGGTCAAAACGACTTGTCCGAAATGCGGGAAACCCGCCAGAAGGGAGACGGATACGATGCCGAACTGGGCGGGATCCTCATGGTATTTCCTCAGATATATTGATCCGGAAAACGACAAATGTTTTGCCGACCGGAAAAAGCTCGACTACTGGATGGCGGTGGACTGGTACAACGGCGGAATGGAACATACGACCCTGCACCTGCTGTATTCCCGTTTCTGGAACAAGTTCCTCTATGACTGCGGATTGCTGCCCACATGCGAACCCTACCTTAAGAGGACTTCACACGGAATGGTGCTTGGCGAAGGCGGAGAGAAAATGTCCAAATCCCGCGGCAATGTCATAAATCCCGACGATGTGGTCAGGAAGTACGGGGCCGATGTTTTCCGCCTTTACGAGATGTTCATCGGCCCTTTCGACCAGGCTGCGGCCTGGGACACGAAGGGGATTTCCGGTATCGACAGGTTCATCAACAAGGTCTGGAGGATGCTGAACGAGTTCGAGATTGCCGATGAGCCGATGACTAGGGAGCAGCTCCGCATCCTGCATCATACAATAAAAAAAGTCGGGGATGACATCGAGACGCTTGATCTCAACACTGCGGTAAGCCAGATGATGATTTTCACCAACGAATTCAGCAGAACTGGTAAAATCCCGCGCGAGGCGCTCGAATCATTTGTCAAAATCCTCTCCCCCTTTGCACCGCACGTTTGCGAGGAGCTGTGGGAAATGCTCGGGCATGAAGGTTCCATAGCCCGCGAACCGTGGCCGGAATACAGGGAGGAATTTCTCAAACTTGACGAGATTGAGATACTCGTGCAGGTTAAGGGAAAGCCGAAGGCGAGAATGACGATGCCATCAGGCATATCGCAGGATGAAATGCAAAGCTTGGCCCTTTCAAATCCCGATGTCCAGAAAGAGGTGGCAGGTAAAAAAATCATTAAAATCATCTCAGTGCCGGGCCGTTTGGTTAACATTGTCACAAGTTCATGATATATTAGGGCAAAATATTTAACAAAAGAAAGAGGTGAAAAAATGGGACAGCAATTCAACAAGGTGGAAAAACGCAAACGTCACTCGGCTTATCTCCTCAGGAAAAAAGCCAAGATAAAGGCTGCAATCAAGAAGAAATAAAATCCGGGAAGGGTGCTTTGCAGTCTTCGGGAAATGTCAGGGGCCGCGGAATGAATGATCAGACCGCGGCCTTTTCTTTTTTGGGGGATTCGGGGCTTGCCCCTCTGTAAAATTGACTTTAATAATCCGGAAAAGAATTTCTGTCGAGTCCTGCATAGGTATATTGGCATGATTATGAATGTGTTGTAAATAATATGGAAAAATAATTAAAATTATTGTTGACAAGTGGGAATTCTATTTTATCTTATGTGCCCAACAAAGTTACAAGCCGGCCGAAGTAATAGTAGCTCTGTTAAGGGAATCAAAAGTTTTATCAAAAAATAATTGGAGGATTTTTAAATGAAGAAATTTATGGTTGTTATCGCCGCTGTCGTATTTACTGCTGGTGTCTATGCCGCTGATGCTGCTAAGCCTGCCGCTCCTGCCGCTAAGGCCCCTGAAGCCGTAAAAGCAGTTTGCGCTGACTGCGCAAAGCTTGCCAAAGACTGCAAAGCTGGCGAAGCCGCAAAGCTCTGCCCTGCCTGCCAGAAGAAGGCTGACGAAGCAAAAGCTGCTGCAGCTGCTGCAAAGAAATAATTTTCTTTACATAAAAGAAATTAGAGAACCTGTTTTCCTCGGAAAACAGGTTTTTTTTTATACATGAAAACGGAGGGCTTAAAGACCGCGATATCATCATGATTATGTGTGCAGTAAATAATATTGATGAAAAATTGATATTTGGCTTGACAAAAATAAGTTTTAACTTATAATATATGCCCATCAAAGTCACATGCCGGCCTAAGATATAGTGACTGAGAGTAAGGGAAATAAAATTTTTCAAAAATTATTGGAGGATTTTTCAAATGAAGAAGTTAATGGTTGTTCTTGCCGCTATGGGATTCGCTGTCGGAGTTTATGCTGCCGAAGCTGCAAAGCCTGCCGCTCCTGCCGCCGATGCCGCTAAGGCCGCAGAGATCAAGAAGGCTGATACGGACAAAGATGGTAAAGTCACCGTTGTTGAATACATGGCCATCTATAAGCTCAGCGATGCAGATGCCAAGAAGGCCGACAAAAACAAGAACAACATCATCGAAGTCGATGAGTTCGTTGTTGTTGCTCCTGCTGTAAAAGCTCCAGACGTAAAGAAATAATTTTCTTTATATTAAAGAATTTTGAAAACCTGTTTTCCTCGGAAAACAGGTTTTTTTTTGTGCAGCTTATTTTGTCCCATTCCCTAAGACGCGCATCCGGTACTCCAGGTCAATCTTCGGACGGGACCGTAGTGTTCCATTGAGCGTTATAATCCAGCAAATCTTGCCATCTCCGGAGCTGTCATTCGTGGGGAAAGCGTTTTCGGGAATAACGATGTCCTTGCTTCCGGACGCCATCTTGAAGGAGTCTTCGGTTTCAACTACTGCAAAGCTTTCAACAATATTTTTCCTGGAATTCCCGGCCCTGTATTCACCCCGGATGCATTTGAGGGTAATCGTAAGCTTCCTGAAAAGCTCGGTTGATTTCTCGTTTATCTCCCATTGGACCTTCAACTTGTTTCCGGCGTAAATTGATTTTGAATTCACCCTGATCCTGGGGCGCGGGTTGAAAAGCGCAATGAAAGCGGAAAGAGACCCATATATGCAAAGCAGTCCGATGATTACAAAAGGGGTCAGAAATATTGTAAGAAACCAGTCAGGCCTCCCTTTTATCCAGCCCTGCACATCCTGATAAACAAATATTGAGACAATGCCGTTCCAGAAAAGGGTGAATATGAGCCCGCCAAAGAATGATCCCCATGGTCCGCTTACCGGTTTCAGCTCGCAATCGCCCTCTGAATAGTCGGAAAGCGATCTGCTGTCAAATTCGGCGGGGTTCCCGTCCGGCCCGTCTTTCCTTTTCAAGACATAATACAGTCCGCCTGCACCGACAATGACGAAGATTAGGGGAATGAGTCCGAAAAGCATGTCTGCAGTGAATTTGCGGTTGAGAACGGCGTCTGTGTGATTTTCAGGATTGACGTAGCAGAAAGTGTTCATTCCGGGTTGATAGGCTCTGGCAATTTTCTGTTTTCCCTTGTATCCGCTGGAGCTTCCCCCCATGAAACTGTAGGTGTTGGAGCGGAATTCCCTGCCGTTTATGTCGTATGAATAAAGAATGTCGACGCTGTAGGTGGTTCCATCTTCGCCGTCATGGCTTCCCACCGAACTCGAGATGATTCTGCACGGGGTTTCCTGCCATTTTTCAGATTGAAGCAATTTTACCGCCGGGCGGAAACCTATTGAATAAGACGCCGCCAGCCCGATAAGGAGAAAGGCGGTAAAGAACAGGGACAGAAGCAGGTTTGGGATTTTCCCTCCCGTGCCGGCTGTATTCTTTTTTACAATATCGGAAAGATTTTTCCTGCTCCAGATGGCATATATGCCGCCGCCGCCGATTACAATGAAGATCACAGGTATCGCCAGGAACGGGAACATCAGGAGCTGGGAATAGTTATGGGATAGGATCGCCTCGGCATTATTTGACGGATTCACATGGCATATGCCTTTGGCACCTGCGGGGAATTTATTTAGAAGCTCCTGCGCATCATTGTATCTTGAGCTCCCTCCATATTGAAGTGAGATTTTTTCTGCTTTGTAATCCCTTCCCTTTTTTGAATAGGAATAAACCGCTTTGAATGAATATATGGAGTGTCCGCTTTTATTTCCCTCCTCAATGCGGCTGGAGATGATAGTACACTCGGTCTTGTCCCACAGATATGAGGATATTTCCCTGAAAAGGGAGTAGCCCATGAACGAAAAAAAAGAGGTTCCCATCGCAAAAAAAATGAACAAGAAAAAGGAAAGGAGGATCTTGCCTGTGAAAGAGGCCTCTTTAATAGGTTCACCCTTGTTTTCAGTGTGCAACACTGTCTAGCCTCCTGATAACCAGGTTCAAATGATTATTTTGTTTCGATCAGGATACTGCGCATGCGCGGATTGCTTATTCTCTCGTTAATCTTCAGCAGGAAATCCTCATATTGGAGGTTTGTGTAGATGAACGGTTTGAGGCATATCTCCTGTTTTATGACAAATGTCCTGTCTTTTGCGGAAAGGCCGTCGACGATGGCGGAGTTTGACGAGGATGTTTCAATCTTGCTGCCTTCCCCGTAGGGGATGTCAATGCGGATATCCGGTGGCAGTATGCTGCATCCCAGGTAATGCTTTTCCGGGAAAACTATTGTGAATTCCTTTTTCACGTTGAGATTTCCTGAATAGATGAACGGATTCACCCTTTTTTCAGACGCGACATTCAAAATGCCGTTTAACCCTTCAGGGAGCATCAAATATGTCAAGTTGCCGTCCCTCACGGCATATTTGTCAACTGTCACGGAAAAATCCTCGGAACCGGGGTAGCTGTCGAATTTGGTCAGGAACTCGCCCTCGGCTCTTGCCGATTGGGAAATGGCCGATACAAGGCCCTGATGGTGACGCTTTCTCATTTCAGGCGTCATTTCCGCAAATTTCATATTATTCGAAGTGAATTCATTGCCGAAATATTCCAGGTGTTTCCTGATTCTGGCCTTGCCGGTTTCGGAAAGCTCGATGAAATAGGAGGTTTCAGTCCTTGTATCATAGGATTTTTCCGGAGAAATGATGAAATCTGCGGCTTTGTCAAGATCTAGCCCGCATTTGCCTTCGTGTTTGGTGGTCCCGATCTCCGCATACTGGTTCGTGTCGTTCAGGTATATGCATCCTCCATTGAGTCCTACACGGACAAGGACAGCATTGAATATGCCCGCAACCGGACGGCGAAGCAGATCCTGAGATATCCTGCTGCAGGCAGGCAGGTCGGACGCCAGGACAAATCCGGGCCTGTAATCGAGTTTATCCAGCATTGCGTAAATCACAACGGCTATATCGGCCGTGTTCCCGTAACCGTCTGACAGGGTTTTATCCGCGGGGCTAATGCATGTCATCGGAATGTCGTTGAAATTGGGACCGGCCGGTTTTATGTTTTTTGAGACATAATCCCTGACGGCCCTTATTTTCTCCCGGTCATCTTTTAGGCCGGCTGTTATTCTCTCCGAGATTTCCCGGGCTTTAGCCTGATTTGCCGAGGCCTTCTCAAGCGTTTTTTTAAGCTCCGAAGAATAGCTTTTCCAGTCCTGTCCAGAATTGACCCTGATATTGGGAATGAAACACCATGCCGGCGGCAGATTGTTTTCCTCTTTTACGGATTGGGCGTCGGCTGTCTTGAGCCTTATGATATCATCCTTGTTTTCAACAATGAATTTCTGATAGTCCCCGGACAATTCCAGCTTAATCCTGTTCGGGTTGCTAAAAGTCACGGTCTTTTCCGCGAGCGGATCAAAACCCTGAAAGTATTCAACTGCGTAGAGGAAAGGCCTGTCCCTGCTTTCAAAAACCACCTTGTACTCGATAGTGCTCCCGATATCAACTCCCGGGAAATTTGCGACAAGCGTTTTCCCGGCCGGATAGCGCGGCGCCGAGCCGGCCCACGGCTGATCCATGGTGTTTATTTCCTTTTCGGTGATCTTCTGCAATACGCCGTCCCTGGATGTCACAGCGGCATATTCTAGGCTGACCTTGTCCCAGACGGGATTGAAATTCAATTTAAGCTCCGAGTTTGATTTTTTTCCGGCGTACGTGAGGATCTTCTTTTTTACGGTTTTCGTTGTCTTCCAGCTGTGTTCGTCAAGGATTTCATAATTGACGTCGTCCTTAAGTACTGCAACATTTACGTCAGGGCCATAATTCCCCTTGCCGTTGGCTTCAGTGGCGCATTCCTGGCTGAAAACCGGCTTCTTCCGGCAGTCAAACTCTATTTCCTTCAGCATCCCCCTGAGCTCAAGATACTGGGTCGGACTGAATTCAACGGCTTTTAAGAGAAACCTGCCATGTCCGTTAAGTTTTCCGTCGTTAAAACCCAGATTCTGCTCCCAGCATATGGTTTCGGTGTCCTGTTTTGTGTATTGGGGAATAGAGAGGGCCTTCCATCCCGGGGCATCCATCGTCAGGGATAATGACTCCTCAGTCCCGCAGGCTATTTCAGTGGCGAAGGGATATTTGCGTTTTTCCAGTTCAGCTTTTCCGAGGACGAAATTGACAATGCCG
>JBAZRS010000196.1:0-8829 GCA_041662825.1 Victivallales bacterium
GGCAACTTGCCGGCAGTCTTTGTCTTTTCTTCCTGCCGCACGTCAGCCGATGCCGCCAAGTTGGCGGCGTTCCATGGGCGTTCCCTCTTACCGGACCGCCGGCAACTTGCCGGCAGTCTTCGCCTTTTCTTCCTGCCGCACGTCAGCCGATGCCGCCAAGTTGGCGGCGTTCCATGGGCGTTCCCTCTTACCGGACCGCCGGCAACTTGCCGGCAGTCTTTGTCTTCTCTTCCTGTCACACATGTCACGATGCCGCCAAGATGGCGGCGTTCCATGGGCGTTCCCTCTTACCGGACCGCCGGCAACTTGCCGGCAGTCTTTGTCTTCTCTTCCTGTCACACGTGTCACGATGCCGCCAAGATGGCGGCGTTCCATGGGCGTTCCCTCTTACCGGACCGCCAGCAACTTGCTGGCAGTCTTCGCCTTTTCTTCCTGTCACACGTGTCACGATGCCGCCAAGATGGCGGCGTTCCAAATCACCCGAGTATTTCACGGATCTTCACAGCCAGGGAGTCCAAGTGAATGGGCTTTTCTATCAGATTACCGCATACCTTCATCATTTTGATGGTGTCGGTCGGGTTGGTATATCCCGACATGAAAAGCAGTTTTGTTTCAGGCATCAATACCTTTATCTTCTCCATGAGCTCGAATCCATTCATTCCCGGCATGACAACATCCGTAATAAGAAGATTGATTTTCCCCCTGTGCTTTTCAACAAGCTCCAGCGCCTCTTTCCCGTTGGAGGAGATAAGAACGTCATATCCTATCGACTGGAGGAAATCCTGAAGCATCAGGCGAATGCATTCTTCGTCCTCCGCGAGCAGAATCGTCCCGCTGCCTTTTGGCATGTCTGTCTTCTGATCTTTCTCGTCATGCAATAAGTCATCATCTTCAGCCCGGGGGAAATAAATCCGGAACTTCGTGCCTTTTCCGGTTTCACTTTGGACATCTATATGGGCATTGCTCTGTTTTACAATCCCGTAAACGGTCGCCAGCCCCAATCCGGTGCCCTTTCCGGCCTCCTTGGTCGTGAAGAAGGGTTCAAATATGTGTTTCCTTACTTCCTCATCCATTCCGTAACCGGTATCGGTCACAGAAAACATGACATAAAGACCCGACTTGATGTCCTCGTGATGACCGATGCGGGTGATCCCGTCAATTTCCACATTCCTGGTTTCAATGGTCAATGTTCCGCCGGCGGGCATTGCATCGCGGGCGTTCACAGTCAGGTTCATTATCACCTGCTCGATATTGCCGGGATCCGCCTTCACCTGCCACAGATCCTGTTGCTCTGTCATTTTCATGTCAATGTTTTCCGGTACAAGCCGTCTCAGCATTTTGTTTACGCCTGAGATTATCGCATTAAGATTGATTATCCTGGTTTCCGACGGATGGCGCCGGCTGAACAGGAGGAGCTGGCGGGTCAGCGCCGAAGCCCGCTCTCCGGATTTCAGTATCTCCTCGGCATTCAGCCGTGAAGAGGTTTTCAGGTCGGGATCCATGAGAAGCATCTGCGAGTATCCGTTTATGACCGAGAGCAGGTTGTTGAAGTCGTGCGATATGCCGCCCGCCAACTGTCCCACCGCCTCCATTTTCTGGGATTCCCGGAGCTGCAGTTCCAGGCTGGCCTTCTCCTCCTCCGCCTGCCTGTGCATCAGGGCCACGCCGATTCTTGTGGCAATACCCTCTAAGAAAAGTATCATGTCGAGAGTCAGGGAATTTTTTTCCCGGTTGTTGAGCTGCAGCAAACCGATGGTCTGGTGATTCTCGCGTATGGGAATAAGTGCTATTGAAGCGTAACTTTCATATATGCATTTGTTACGCGGATGGTACCTTGGATCCTGTTCCGCAGGCAGGTCTAACAGGGGAAAAGAGTTGTTTGTCCAGAAACTTCCGCCTGCCGTAAAAAGAGGGCTGGAAGGGTCGGTCTTCCCGGAAATCACCAGACCGCAGGTGCATTGCAGCATTATATCGCCGTTTGCATCCTTGCATACTACATCATCCATATCGCGCTCAAACAGGGAATCCTCGGAAAGCAGGAAATCATTTGAAAAACCGTCCTGCACCAGATAAGGGAAATCACTGCCGCTTTTCAGACGGATGCCCACCGCGTCAAAGCCGGTACCATTCTTGATCGTGTAGAGGACCGAGTTGATCATGTCATGCAGCGCAAGAGGTTTGTTGAGTATTCCCAGTATTTCCGACGAGAGGGCCTGGAGTCGCTCCTTCTGTTTGCTCTCGGTAATGTCGGTGATGATGCAGGCGAACTGTTTCGGCGCGGAACGGAAGGCCGCAACCTTGAAATATTTCTTCAGTTCGCCGGAGTAGTTCTCAAAGAAGGCGGGTTCTCCTGTCAGAGCCACCTTGCCGTAAGTCTCTATCCAGTGCCGCTCGGTTCCGGGTATGGCTTCAAGTATTGTTTTGCCGACAACATTTTCCGCATTAATGCCGGTCATGCGCTCGAATGCAGGATTGACCGCTATGAATCGGTAGTCAACCGGATTCCCATCCTTGTCGCAGATGATCTCGTGCACTGCAAAACCATCTAGCATCTCCCGGAACAGCATCTGGTAATTCTCCTCGATCAGCCGGTGTTCGGTGATGTCCCGGTTGAGGGAGAGTACAGACATGACGACGCCTTTCCCGTCCCGTTCTGGCATGAGCCGCCAATTGTAGATCCTGGTTCCGTTTTTGCCGTCAAACACATATTCTGTCTCCAAAGGCTCGCTTCTGTCGAACACTTTCCGGATACATTCCTCCCAGAACCGGCACTGATCTTCGCGGAAGCCCAGTTCACGGTGGGTCTTGCCGATGAATTCCTCCGGCCGGAGGTTAATCACCTTACTGGCGTTCTCAGATACGAACAGATGCCGCCCTTCACGGTCAAAGCGCATCACGATGTCCGGCAAACTCCCGACCAGCGCCCGGTACGTTCCCTCACTCTTACGCAAGTCTTCCTCCGCCTTTTTGCGCTCGGTGATATCGTGAAAAAAAGCGACCATCCGACCGCCATCGATATTTTGGTGCTGAATACTGACTTCAACGTCATAAGTGCTCCCGTCTTTCCGGCGGTGTTTTGATTCGAAACGATCCTCACCTGAAATCATGAGCTTTTTGATGCGCCTTCTGGCGTCCTCTTCCGTTTCTACCGCTTCCAGGTCGGCAACACGCATGGAAAGCAGTTCCTGCTCGCCGTATCCGCTCATCCGGCAATAGGTGTCATTGACCTCCAGTATGCGACCCTGCATGTCTGTCAGCCAGAACCCATCCATGGCCGTCCGAAGGATGGCTCTCTGTTTTTCCTCGCTTTTTTTCCTGACTTCAACCTCTTTCTTCAAATCTTCCAGCAGGTTCAAGGTGGCTGTGTAGTTTTCTTTCAGTTTGCGGTTCTGCGATTCCACCAATGAGCTAAGCCGTTTCTTTTCATCGCGTTTTTCGATGTTGGCTTCCTTTATTTTTATCATTGCCCGAATCTGTGCAGTAAGTTCAGTCTCCTCAACGGGTTTGGAAAGGAATGCGTCGGCACCGCTTTCCAGGGCGCAGACCCGGCTCTCCCTGTCTCCTTTGAGAGCGGTGATGAAAACTACCGGGATATCCCTTAGCCTTTTGTCGGCCTTCAGTTTTTTGCAGACTTCAAAACCGTCCATCTCGGGCATTATAACATCGAGCAGGATCACATCCGGGTCTTCGGCGACCGCCAGTTCAAGCCCTTTCTTTCCGTTTAAGGCGGACAAAATCAGGATATCAGGGAATATGTCGTTTATCATGGCCTTTAAGATGAGCAGGTTGTCCCGATTGTCGTCAATGGCAAGTATTTTCATTTTCCTAATTTCCATAAAGCACCTCGTTTATGGTTTTGAAAAACGATTTCCGCTCAATGGGTTTCGCAATGTAAGCGTCAAAGCCATACCCCAAAATGGTTTCGCGGTCATGGGTCATGGCGCTTGCGGTCAAGGCGATAACCGGAATATGCTGCAACTTCATGTCTTCACGGATGGCTTTAAATGCTTCAATGCCGTCCATCTGGGGCAGTGCGATATCCATCAGAACAAGATTAGGCTCATGTCTCCTGGCCATGTCAACACCTTCATTGCCGT
The DNA here is from genome assembly GCA_041662825.1 of Victivallales bacterium. GTDB lineage: Bacteria > Verrucomicrobiota > Lentisphaeria > Victivallales > GWF2-50-93 > GWF2-50-93. The sequence continues at coordinate 4,098 of JBAZRS010000196.1, forward strand.
CACATGCGCCTATCACGGAATAATCATCGGATAGAAGAGCCTTGACGGTAAGCATATTGTCCGGGTTGTCCTCAATGACCAGCACAAGCGGTTTGCCTTGACAGCTTTTAAATTTCCGCCGCGATCCCGCCTTGTCCGCTTCCGCTTTGGGATGCACCATCTGGGCCACCGCAGCCAGAAGCTCCTCGCGTTTTACAGCGCCTTTCTGGATAAGCTGGTGGATGTTGTTGCTCTTTAAAAATTTGAGTTCTTCTTTGGATATGTGTTTTGCCGTGAGTATCAGCACCGGGATATGGGCTGTCCGTTCCGCTTCGCGGACGGTTTTCAGCACCTCAAACCCGTCAATGCCCGGCATCATAAGGTCGAGTATCATTGCATCTGGAACGGTTTTGGCGATTATCCCGAGAGCCTCGCCCCCATTGCGTGCAAGCAGGATCCGATAGCCGCTTTCTCCCAGGAAATCCTTGATCTGTATGATAGCCGGTTCACTGTCCTCAACCAGCAAAATGGTTTTGACCGTGCCTCCGTTTCTTACCGGACCGCCGGCAACTTGCCGGCAGTCTTTATCTTTTCCTCCTGCCCCATGTGTCCCGATGCCACCAAGTTGGTGGCGTTCCGTGGCAACTTGCCGGCAGTCTTTGTCTTTTCTTATCGGACCGCCGGCAACCTGCCGGCAGTCTTCGTCTTCTCTTCCTGCCTCGCGTGTCCCGATGCCACCAAGTTGGTGGCGTTCCGTGGCAACTTGCTGGCAGTCTTCGTCTTCTCTTCCTGCCTCATGTGTCCCGATGCCACCAAGTTGGTGGCGTTCCGGGTTTTCCTCTATTATTCTGTTTTCAGAAGCATAAGTCAAGGGCAGGACGAGAGTGAATTCCGAGCCCTTGCCGGGGATGCTTTTCACTGAAATTGTCCCGCCAAGCAGATTTGCATATTTTTTGGCAATGGCAAGCCCCAATCCCGTACCGCCAAACCTCCGGGAGGTGCTGCTGTCGGCCTGCCGGAACTCGTCGAAAATGTGCGGGATATGTTCTTCGTCTATGCCGATTCCGCTGTCCTTCACCGTTATCGCAATGCTGCTGTCGCTTTGCCGGGCTGTCACTTCCACCTTCCCCATTTCGGTGAACTTCACGGCATTGCCGATGATGTTCTGCAAGATATGGCGGCATTTATGTGCGTCGCTGGTGATGAATAATTCAGAATCACCGCCGTTTTGCAGCAATTCTATGTTCTTGTGTTTCGCCTGCGGATGTATCATGGCCACAAGTTCGGCAATAAGGCTGTTCGCGTTAAACTTCGCGATTTCAATTTCTTCGCGTCCGGCCTCGATGCGCGAGATATCGAGAACATCGTTGATGAGGGAGAGCAAATGCCTGCCGTTGCGCTCAATCACCTCCAGATAACTGTATTCCTCGGCTGGAATCTGATTGGCTAGGCGGCGGTTCAGCACACCGGAAAGGGCGATCACAGAATTGAGAGGAGTGCGCAGCTCGTGGCTCATGTTCGACAGGAAGTTGGTTTTTAGGCGGCTGGCCTCATCAAGCTGCTTTGTCTGCATTTCCAGCTCGGTGTTCTGCTCCGTCAGCTCCGCCGACTGCGATGACAGTTCTGTTTTCTGCACTTCCAGCTCACGGTTCTGGAATTCCAGTTTTTCCGAAAATTCCTTTATCCTGCGGTACGCCATTATCCCCTCCACACGGGCGCATAGGGTGACAAGTATCCTGTCAATCAGCTGGACGGACTGGTAACTGTACGAACTTACACTTGCCAGCGAAATAATGGCGGTCACATCTTTACCTGCAAGAATTGGAATGGTTATGATTTCTCGCGGGATGAACTTCCCGCCCACCGTATTGAAAACAAACCGCGTGTCTTCAGGTATGCTTTTAATCCACTGGACCTTGCGTGAGGAAATGACAGAGCCGAATTCACCTTCGAAGCTCTCGGCGGAAAACGACCGCCTTGCATTTTCGTCCGCACCGATTGATTCGAAATGTTTATATGATTTCCTGTCTTCGCTCAAGATGTAGATCGCCGCCATCTGCGAGCCGGTTTGTGTGGCTAATGCATTAAGCGTGGCCTGGAAGAATTTTTTCGCATCGTATTCGCTCAGCATCAGCGCTGAAAGGCCAGCCACCTTTTCATCCAGTTCGGTTTTCCTCTGGATGCTCTCCGCCAAGGCGTTGAATGAATCCGTCAGGATTCCGAATTCATTGTGCAGTTCGTACGAACTCCGCGCCGCCATGTCCCCCTTGCGGAAACGCCTGGCGACGGCGATCAGTTCGTCCAAAGGCTTGCGTATGTTCCGCAGCACCACATAAACGATGATGAGGGAAAGGATCAAAATGGCCGCGACCAGCAGGATCAGCTGCCCGCTCAGGGAGTCCCTCAGCTGCCTGGCGTTGAAATAGAGGATGTCGGCTTTGCGTTCGGCGAAACTTTCAATATCCTGGATTTCATCCAGCATCTTGTCCCTGTACCTGCCTACCGTACCGGAGGGGCCAATGTTCTCCTTTACTTTTTCAATCTCCCCTGAAAGCGCCAGTTTTATGTTGTCTCCGCGGGCTGTCTTCCACCTTACAAAAGCCCTGTGGGCTTCTTCAATGTCTCTGCGGGGGCCCAGATAATGTTCATTCAAAACGCCGAACTGCCGTATCGCGTCGGAATCGGACAATTCAATCAATTGAATGGCGGTCTGCCTTTCCTGGTCATTTTTCGCCAGCATCAGATCCCTGGTGGCCAGGCACATGCTCAGGATGTCGGCCCTCAGCTTGCCGATCCCCGTTCTGACTTTCAACGGGTGTTTGTACATGACTTCCGACTGCCGGCTTATTTCATGGGAGTGCATATAGGAAACCGCTCCCAGCACAACGACAAACAGAAGTATCGCGGCAAAACCCAGCTTCAGCTGTGTACTTATCCTGATGTTCTTAATATTCATGAAATTTCCTTTTGTTACCGGACCGCCAGCAACCTGCTGGCAGTCTTCGTCTTTTCTTCCTGCCACACGTCAGCCGATGCCGCCAAGTTGGCGGCGTTCCGTGGCGCTCCCTATTACCGGACTGCGGGCAACCTGCTGGCAGTCTTCGTCTTTTCTTCTCTCCCTGCCACACGTCAGCCGATGCCGCCAAGTTGGCGGCGTTCCGTGGCGCTCCCTCTAACCGGACCGCCAGCTACCTGCCGGCAGTCTTTGTCTTTTCTCCCTGCCACACGTCAGCCGATGCCGCCAAGTTGGCGGCGTTCCGTGGCGCTCCCTCTTACCGGACCGCCAGCAACCTGCCGGCAGTCTTTGTCTTTTCTTCCTGCCACACGTCAGCCGATGCCGCCAAGTTGGCGGCGTTCCGTGTAAATTTCCAATCTTCCCTTTGCCGGACAAGTCCGGCCTTAACTGGATTCATCTCGATATATTCAATCACACGGTCAAAATGCTTTTTGTCCCGCACAAACCGGTCAAAATATTCACGATGCCAGAAGTGTCCTTTACGATTAAGATCCCGATTTATCGCCAAGGCAGTATAGGACTTCCAACTATGGACAATTTTCGCTTCTGAAACATCATTGCATCCCATCAGGACATGCACATGATTGGGCATAATGCACCAAGCTTTAAGATCATAACGTTCTCCGTTGAATTTCAGCAACGTATTCTGGACGATTTCAGCATGGTGCGGATTTCGCAGATGACACTCTCCATGCCCAGCATCTAGCAACTCGTGTATGCGTTTCAATTTTTCGACTGCAAGCCTATGCTTGCGTGTTTTATTGTCGGCATTCTCATTCGATAGTTCACTCTCAAGAATTTGCATTTCCAGTTCAAGACGTTCTCTGGATTTTTGAGGAATGGAATCAGCAAGGTGAAAAGTGATATGTTGAAACAGCCCCGTCTTGTCACGGTGCGGCAAATACCCCCTGCTAGACCATTCTTTCATATATTACTCCCACCGGACTGCCAGCAACCTGCTGGCAGTCTTTGTCTTTTCTTCCTGCCACACGTCAGCCGATGCCGCCAAGTTGGCGGCGTTCCGTGGCGCTCCCTCTTACCGGACCGCCAGCAGCCTGCTGGCAGTCTTTGTCTTTTCTTCCTGCCACACGTCAGCCGATGCCGCCAAGTTGGCGGCGTTCCGTGGCGCTCCCTCTTACCGGACTGCGGGCTACCTGCCGGCAGTCTTCGTCTTCTCTTCCTGGAAAAGGCTCAGTTTAATCACTTCCTGAATATCCCCGACTGCGGAAACACCTCACAGTAACCGTAATTCATTAAAATTTCCCTTTCAGTTTCGCCCACCACCAGTAATCCCCCTTCAGCCAGACAGTTTCCTGCCTTTCCCAGTATTGCCTCCCGGTATTCTTTCTTATAATAGAACAGAAGGTTGGCGCACAACACCAGATCGAAATCGCCGAAGATGCTTTCCGGCGGACTGCTCAGACTCTCGCTGAAGAGGTCGAACCTTGCAAAATCTATGTTGACTTTCAGTTCGGGGCTCACAATATAAGTATCTCCGTGACTGGTGAACCACCGGTTAACTCGTTTCAAGCTCAGGTTGTTCAATGCATAGGCGGAATATTCACCTCTCCGCGCCTCATTCACCTGCGATTCGTTTTGATCGGTGGCAAAGATGCAGTAGTCCAATTTCCCGCTGTCTCCGTTTTTAAGCTCCTCCAGCAAGATGGCCAGGCTGTACGGCTCCTGTCCCGCAGCGCAGGCAGCCGACCATATCCGCAGCTTTTTATGCCTGCTGTT
>JBAZRS010000197.1:0-8809 GCA_041662825.1 Victivallales bacterium
CAAAAACACTTTCGAGCCCGAGCATCCGGGAACGCTGATAAGCAACGATTACACTTCCCCGACCCCCAGGGTTGAAATGGTATGCGGACGCAAAGAGGTTCTTGCGATAGAGGTGCATGATCCCGACATGGTGGGACAGAGCGGGTATGACTATGTCCTCCTGAAATTCTTCGCGGATTTCAACATCAGCTACATAGCCGTGAACAGCGACGCCAACACCATCACCCATTATGTTCCGGAGAAGACTCCGAAGATAAGGGAGTGCATTCACGCCATGAAAAAGGGTTTCCCCGGAGCAGAGATAAACGCCAGACCCGTTTCAATCGTTTCCGCAATAGGGAGCAACATGAACATACCGGGCCTTCTTGCGAGAGCCGCCGGCGCCCTTGCGCACGACGGGATAAACGTGCTGGGAATGGATCAGAACATCCGCCAGGTCAACATGCAGTTCATCATCGACCGCAAGGATTTCGAAGCCGCACAGAAAGCCCTTCACCAGGAACTGGTGGAGAAGCACAAATAGGACAGGCTTTCCAGCCTGTTCCGGTCCTTTTAAATCCGAATTTTCCTGAACAGGAGTTCAGGAAAATTCATTTTCCAAAGCGTAGTGTTCACCGTCCCGGCTAAGATTCCTGCTCACCGGCTTTTGAGGTAATCCTTCAAGCCTGAAGAGAGACTTTTGAGTTCATCTGCAATCAGGGACGCGATTGCCTCTGCGCCCTTTTTCGAGAAGTGGGTCCGATCATTTGGCGAACAGGAAAGATCTGCAGACCCATCATCTCCCAGCCGTTTGAAAAGAAGTCCGCTCGAGCTGTACAGGTCGATGCATTCAATCTTCTTTTCGGAGGCGACTTCCTTCATGGCATTCGCATATGGGAGAAGCTCACTGCTGGGCTCACCGTTTTTATCAAATACCCTCCGGTGCACCGGAGTGACGAATATGATCTGAACGCCAGCCGCTTTCGCCTCATCGGCATATCTTCTGAGGTAGTCCTTGAAGTCTCCGGAGGCATCAGTGGATTCCGGTTTGTCCTTGGCATGCGAGTCATTGTGGCCGAATTGGAGGAGGATGTAGTCCGGCTTTGCCTTGAGCAACCGTTCCCAGCGGCCCTCGCTCAAAAAAGTCTTTGTGCTGCGTCCGCCTACGGCAAAATTTTGAATCTTCACATTCTCCTTGAAAGATGAGCCTATGATCTGGCCCCATCCCCGTATCGGGTTATTTGCAGGGTAATCAGCTACAGTTGAATCGCCGGCGAGGGCGATTTTAACGGGTTTGGCGTCATCGGCCCGCAATGCCACTGAAAGCAAAAAAGCGAATGCGATTGCGGAAACAGAATTGATCAGAAATCCATGCATGTTAGTACTCCTTGAATTTAGGTAGCCAATAGCTCAACTTAGTTAAGAAAGAGACACTCTGTGAATTCCAAAATTTAGAGTCCAGCCTTTAGGCTGTCTTGGTATTCATAAACTTTGAAATTCCTTAACGTCAAGATAGGCGGTTTTGAATATCCAATATCCAACACGGAATATCCAATGTCCAAGTTAAGATTATTTTTGAATTCAATCCCGATGGAAATTGGAAATTGAGTGTTGGATATTGGGTGTTCAGACTTTCAAATCCCTATATGGAAATTTATAAAATTCTCACCATGTCGAATCATGCCAGAACCCGTTGACACCTCCCTTCAAGCTGCCGGACTGGATTGCGGTCTTCTGAGGCAGATTCCAGGACTCCACGTGCCCGTCGACAAAAGCCATATTGTCAGAGGAATTACGGTGCCGGGATGAAAAATGAAGATTGCTATACATGCCTGTGGCCCACATATTTGAGTCGGCACAGAAGATCCTCCCTGAAGGCTTTTTCACATCGCTCAGGCGTCCGCCCCGGTTAAAGCTCACGATATTTCCGCTGCATAAATATGTGTTGAAGGAGTAGCTGAAGTTCGGACTTCCGGAACTTATCCTTGTTTTTGTCGTACCGTCCCTGCCTCCGATAGGGCAGACCGACACCGGTGCAGACGGTTTCAGGAGGTAGTCGTCCGTCGGAGGATAGCTGATATATGGGCAGAGGGTAAAGCCGTGATATTTTGCATTGACAGGGCCAAACAGGCCGTTGCTTGTATCAAAGATTGTGCTTGGGACATAGGTTCCCCAGTCGCCATAGTCGCTCGCATAGTTGGTCATGGCATATGAAAGCTGCTTCAGGTTCCCAATGCAGACCGCCGACTGGCCAAGAGCCTTGGCTGTGTTCAATGCCGGCAGCAGCATTGCCGCCAGAATTGCGATGATCGCAATTACAACCAGAAGCTCAATTAAAGTAAATTTAATTGAGCGCTTCCGACTTCGCTCAGAAGCTACGCCGGACACAGTCGCCCTTCCGTCTTCGCTAAAGCTACGCCGGACAGGCCGGGCTACGCCATGGCAAGCGAGGAGCTCGATGAGTGTAAAGCTGTTTTTGTCCCTGACGGTTCGGCTTGGCATATTTACCTCCATTGTTAATTTGACTTTTTCAGATATTTCCCGTTCCTGCTTTTCCCCCATCAGTATCCCCTTGGATTTATTATTCCGGAGTATTTGTCGGTGACAAAAATAGAATCCACCATTATCGGCTCCCTCGGGGTCAACCTAATGCTGTGCTTTCCGGCGGCGAGCTTTAAGAGTTCAAAACTGCTCTCCTTGATTCTTGATACGCAGACCCATGACCATTCGGCGCTGCTTCTAAGATCAGCCCTTTCGGCCTTCGAGCCGTCAACGGATATGAAGAATGAATCATGACTTCCAACGGGAGGTTCGGATTTAACTCTTGCAAAGATCATGCAGTCCCCCTCCTTCTCCAAGTTGAACTCAAAGAGAAGGCCTTTTTCATCTGGCGCCGCTTTGCCGTCCCTAGAGGAGAGGTAGATGAAACCGTCCGGATTATCCTTATCGGTCATCTTTTGATATGTAAATCCCGTGCAATTCGCCGCACGCATGAGAACACCGTCGTCACGCCTGATTTTCACATTAGGAGGAGTTTCAGGATTCACATAAACGGTTACAGGTCTTGAAAGTCCGTCCTCAAAGCGCACAAGGAATGCACCCCTGTGAATCCATGCCCCTTCCAGTTTTTCAGGTCTGATTTTCACTTTGAGCTTCACCTGCGCCCCTTTTGAGATTTCTCCCTCGGACGGTTCAATCTCGAGCCATCCGAAAGCTGTGTTTTTGCAAATTGAGAATTTGCCTGCGAAGTTCGCATCCGAGCATTTCAGCATGATCTGCTGGCTGGCGAAGGAGGCGTCAGTCCCGGGCATGAAGTTGAGCTGTTGCCTGTCGCTTGTGACTGGCAGCGGGCGGAATGGAACAGGGGAGGAATCGCTGTTCTCAAAAGCTCCTGCATCCAAGGGCCTTCCGTTAGAGGAAGCTGAAGTGAAGCCTTGGACGGCCATGCGGGCTCCCGAGCCGGGGCTTCCTTTTGTCAGACAGTAGTTTCCGTATGAGGCGTCTCTGAAGTTCGGCTTCTCAAATATGCCTTTCCTCTCCAATCCCAGGGACGCGAGATTTGATTGAAGCGCAGAGTTGATCTCCTTCCTATACGAAAAGAACAGGTCTCCTTCGAAATCATTCCTCCATTTGAATACGTCGGGAAAGACAGGTTCATCATTGCAGACGAGGATGTTCCCCCTCATGGTCCCCTTCAAGTCACCGGCAAACGGGGAGATGGATCCGGGACCGTATGAGGTGAACCCGTTTGGCGCGACAGAAGTGTTATTGAAATAAAAGATCTGACCGGCTCCATGTTCGCCGTAGTTGTTCTTTATGGCCATTCCTCCGGCTCCGGAGTCGTCGGAGAGGTTTACGATAAGGTTTTGAAAGATATAGGAGGGACCCAGCAGGCACGGTGCAGTGCTGACTCCGCAGTAGCACCCCTCGATTTTGTTCCTGAAGAAACGGACATTCATCTGGCCGCCGTCTAGTTCGATCCCGTCGTCGTTGCCGAAAACCAGCATGTTCCCGTAGATGTCGGCGTCTCGCAGGAATCCGCCGTCCTTGAAACCGTTGTCGCAACCCTCCACGACATCGTTCCATCTGTTGGGATCGCTGCCTATGAAATCATTGTAGCGGAGGACGGTTCCGCCAAGACTGCGGACGAAAACTGCATTAGGGCCGGCCGGATGGGAGAATTTCCATGAGTTGGCCCTGTTTCTCGGGTCATGGATGTAGCACCTTTCCACAACGACGTTCAAACTTCTGTCTATATTCACGCCTGCGTCATTGTTGATGCATTTTTTTTCATTCGGAAGATAGTACTTGCCGTCCTTGTGGAAGTCCTGCACGCCAATCCTCCCCCATCCCGAAATGTCGCAGTTGGCTATCCTTATGTTTTCACATTCCTGGACATGCACCGCATCTCTGTCCCCTCCGCTGACGGTCAGGTTTTCAAGGATTATGTATTTTGCCCCTTTCAGATAGACTGCCGGGCCGCCTCCAGGCGCGGCTTTGAGGGCGAATCCTTTTGGTGCGGTGTATTTGATCCAGGCGTCCTCGCTTCCTTTTTCGGTGATTGTGAGACGTCCCCCTGTGCTTGCAAGCATGGTGTCAACCGATAAGGTCTTTGCAATTTTTGGCGAGGATGTCCATGTCCTGAACTTTGCAGCTGCGGCGACTCCTTTTTTTCCTGCCACCCTAAGTTCATACTCGCTGTCCTCTTCAAGATTCACAACGCTTCCGCGATATTCTTTACCGGCTTTGTCGTAAACTAGAGGATATGAGTCGAGCCAGGTATCTGATCCGGTCTTCCTGTACTTCACCGAAGGACTCTGCTCCTCCTTATCCAATCCCCTGAGGTAAATACTGCAGGAAATGAACGAGGGGACGGCTTCAATTTTCAATTCATCCGCCAGCGCGGCAAAGCCGGCAACAGTCATAATTGCGACTAGCGCCAAACTCGCAATTCTCATGTACTTAAAAATTGTCATAAGATTTTTTTATTTTATTAAACTTGACGTTAAGGTATTTCAAACATGAACATCCAACGTTCAACTTTGAACATCGAAATTAAAACTGAATTCATTCGAAGTTGGAAGTTCGATGTTCAGTGTTCGATGTTCAAATTATTAAAGTTGCAGACTTTGGCCGTCTAATTTAAAATTATTATAAAGAGGCGGCAGAATGCACAGCTGCTGTTGAAAATTGCCCCTGGCTGGCATTTCCGCGAATACGCAGGAAAGTCCGCACCGCCTGCGCCAGTTCACCGGTGGCGCTTTCAACAGTATTGCCGCCACGCCAGATCTGGTTGATGCCTTCCTGCACCAGATTAGAAAGCTCCGGCGAGTCCAGCCTGTACTCGGCCGACATTTTAGGCATTTCATGCAGGAAGAGAGTGTCGCGGGAATCGCTGAAATCGATCCCCTTGAAAGCGGAAGATTTCCGGACTGGCAGCCCGTAACCGGCCGTCCCGACAAAATCCTGCATTTCCTCGGACAGCAGGACTCTGAGGAGTTTAGCGACCAGTTTCTTGTCCTGACATCCCTTTCGCACGCAGATGACGTCTGTCGCCTGCGTATTCAACTCTATCCCGTTTTCCAGCAACGGGAGCGGAACAACCCCCCATTGGTCAAAGGACTTCGCCCGCATCAGCGGCAAAATCTGCCTGGGTTCAAGTGCGAAAGCGGTCTCACCCCTTGCAAAGGCGGAGTCATAATCATCGATATTATAAGAGTCATCAACACCGATGGCATCCTTCAGTTCTGCGAAGTGGCTGAGCCCGCAGCGCGTCCGGGGATGGTCAATCCAAACCGGATCCGCCTCCTCCGGCGCCAAGAGGCGTCCACCGGCGCGGAACACAAAATTCATCCACATATTGGCGGCGAGTTCCCAGTTGAATACGCGGTTTGGAGGCAGGACTTTTCTCAGGATCCTGATACTTTTTATGAAATCTTTCCAGCTCCAGCCGGGATATGGAAGGGGACAGTTTGCAGATTCCAGGAGGGCGGGATTGTAGAAAATCACCCTCGGGGAGAAAATAAACGGAACTCCGATAAGTTTGCCCGACTGGGTTCGGAAGGGGCGGAACGGCTCCTTAAAGAAAATTTCGGAATCGGGAAATTCATTCGCAAACACATCGGACAGATCCAGATACTCGTCCTGACGGCGCTGGGAATCCAGGGTTACGCGCATTTCAAAGAGGCAGTTGAAATCATACTTCATAATCTTGATAGACGGCATTCTACTGCCCAGCAATTCCTTGAAGCCAGAAAACCAGGGATAGCGGCTATAAAAGCTGCTAATACAGTTGTGGAGCGGTAAATTGCTCAGATTGTCAGCAAGATACGTTCCGCGGCGAGCCTCTGTCCGAAGCAATCCTTCCTGAGTCAGGGTCGCCAAGGCCTTTTGCACCATTAAAAAAGAAATCTTCGTCTCCGATGCAATCTCTCTGGCACCGGGCAGCTTATCACCGCAACGAAGCGCTCCGGATTCCAGCTTCGTAAGAATATGGTCGCGTATTATTGATGTTTTATCCTGCATCAGCGTACTCCGTTTTGTTACATGCTTATGTGGTAACATCCTCTATCCTGTCAGTCTTTCATTATATGGCATTATAATGACTTAGTCAATAGGCAGTAATATAAATAATTGATAAATATGAATATAAAAACTGACATAGTCAATAATGAAAAGCGCAGTACAATAGAGGATGCAGTTGCTAAAATAAGGTGTATTTGAGAGTAGTGCGGGTCTATTTGACCCGCGAACTTCGGGTCATCCGCCTAGGCGGACGAGTTAGCTATGTGGAAATTCTTAACTTAGCTCTATCAGGTCAATCCCAAGTTGCACGCCATGACGCGTAAACCTTAGGCGCGAGCCTCTTGCGGGCAAATTTTTCAGTCCGATTATTTTGAAGCGGGAGGCGGGGGAATTCCGATGGCGGACTCGTCGTCAACCTTATCCGGTCTGGCATCTTTTTTCCGTCTGGCGATCTGGGGCTGAAAACCGTTTGTGGAGGCGTTAAGGGCCGATTTTTTCAACTGCTCCTGCAATGCCGGGCTTATGTCGGCCTTGATTATGATGTCATGTCCCTCGTTGGAAAATTTAATTGCATCCATGAGAGCGTCGTTAAGCTGATTGTTCCCCTGTGAAATCATGGGAATGTAAGTCATGACCATCGCCTGGAGCTGGATTGCCAGCAGCTGCGCCTTGCCTTTATCCTTGCAGTTGATGTGCGTGTCAATGTTGAGATTGTCTTTGCCAGGTCCGGTTAAATTCAGGCTCATGAATCCGCCCTGGATATTGTCAACCGGAAACAGCTGATTCATTCCCTTGTTGCTTTTCTTGCCTTCCTGATTCTGTTTCTGACTCATTCCCGAAAAACTGTCTTTTGCATCAAAGACAATCGACATCATGGAGTTCTTGTTGATTTTTCCCGAATAATCCATCAGCTTCGCATTGGATGCAGCGGAATCTTTTTCAGTTACTGATGCCAGGGCCGTGACATCTTCGGGAAGTTCGGAACAAGCGATTAAATCCGGTTTGAGATAGACGAACGACGATTTCTTGCCTGCATTGTCGATTGAATAGACAGTTTTGCCGTTGACAACAGTTTTACTGACCTTTTTGCCTTCATTGCCCTTATTGTTCGCCAGCATGCTGTTGAACGCGGTTTCACTTATGCTGGTTTTCAGGACTGCTCCTCCTTTTTTGCTTTTCGAATTGAAAAAGAAAACACCTGAACTGAAGGCGTTGTAAATATCGATCCCGCTCAATTTCAGGTTCTCCTTAAACTCGTTGAATTTAGGATCCTGACTTGTCTCGACAAAGTCCTTGAATTTCGGACTTGCCGCAAGCTCCCTTATGTTTACCAGTCCGAACCCGTCAACATCCCCGGGAACATATTTGATAAGCCCGGTGTCCTGCCCGAAAAGAGCGGAGGCAAACATGAATGCCGCCACAAAGATAAAGATATTTTTCATTTCAAAAACCTCATTTTTGGATCGCCAGCGTCTTGCTGGCAACTATTTATTTGAGCCGGCAAGTGGCCGGCGCTCCTTGATCATTTCGGAAGAATCGCCTCAAGAACTTTTTCCTTCGACATTTCGGTTCCACAGTACGCTATCCTGTCAAGGGCGGCCGGGGTACAGGATTTGCCGATTTTTGCGTAATATGCGTTCTTTTCCTTCTGATTTGCGAAGTTCGCAGAGGCCCAGTTGCTCAGGAGCCCCATTCCAGCGTGCTGGAGAAGGGTGTGCGCGAAGAAGACGGCGGCCCCGTCAATGAAATCATTCACATACGGTTTCAGGGCATCGCAAGAAAAATTGTCCACAAGGCACTGCCCCGGGGCATTCATCTCGGTGCCGACAAGGATAGGCATGTCCTTCTTCCTGGCCGCCTCTATGAAACGATGGAGCTCGTGAACCTTTTTCCTCCGCTGTTCGGGATCAGGCAGATTCCAGTTCCTGTCGGGAATTATGTTGACCGCAGCCGCACCGTATTTAATATGGAGGTCAATCAGGGTTTCAGGATTTTTCTCGCCGTCCGTCTCTCCGTTGAGCCAGGCTAGGACCGGCACTGCGCCGCATTCGACTATGAATTTGTTCATTTCCGCGAGGGCCGGAAAGGATTTGGAGTCGGGTTTGACATAGCCTGCGCTTCCCATCTTCATGGTTTTTGCACGGATGAGATTCTGAAGCTGTACGGGATCATCGATTATCTTTGATATCTTGTCGGCAGGCGTCTGCAGCTTTTCAGACCAGAATGAAATCCTCTGCGAGGAATCGGGAAAAACCGTTCCCGCTTTTATGAAATACGCCGAGCATACATGCCTCTCCGTTGCATT
>JBAZRS010000198.1:0-8792 GCA_041662825.1 Victivallales bacterium
CCTGCGTTATTTGCAGGAGCATGAACTCGTGGATGAGTTTGAAATGCAGGAAATCTCCCAAAACACCAGTCTTCTCTCAAGCCTGAAAAGAGGCCATGCCGATGCCAAGGCAAGAAAGGGGCGCTTTGTCTGAGTACCGTATCTTTGAAACCGACGAACTAATCAAGTCTTTAGGCAAACTCCCGGACGAAGACGCCTCTTTTCTCCGGAATAAACTCTCTTCCCATGTCTATCCTCAACTGAGGAAAGTTCCCTTCTACGGCCCGAATATCAAAAAGCTGCGTGCGTATTCTCCTGAAACCTGGAGATACAGGATCGGCAAGTACCGTGTATTTTTCCAGATAGATAGTTCCGACAGAATCGTATTCATCCTGACCGTCGAAAAACGCAAGGATGCTTATAGATGAAATCCTGCCGTTTTGGCATTAGGTAAATGGGGTTGATACTCTTTTTATAGTGATTGGGGTTGAGTTCGATATTGAAATTTGATCATATAGGAAATTGTATTTTAACACGTTTGCGCCCTTTGCGCCTCTTGCGTTAAGAAATTAACGCTAAAAACGCAATAGTCGCTACAGTTAAAAAGAGATTATGCTCCGGTGAAGCCTGTTAATTCAAAAAACTTAGGAAAAAATCCAATGAAAGTGAAGTTATTATACGGCAGGGATGAAATAGAATTGTCGGTTCCGGATGATGCGGTGATTTACAAATCCAGATATCCGGAAAAGAAAAAATGCGATTCCGAACTTGTTCTTGAATCGGTCAGAAATCCTGTCGCTTCCAAGCCATTGACAGAGTTGCTCAAGAAGCGCAGTAAAGGGGAAGTGGCGGTTGTCGTATCCGACATAACCCGTCCGATCCCGTACAGCCGTTTCCTTCCGGAACTACTCCGCGAGATAGAATCTGCGAACGTCGCAAAAAAGGACATTGTGATCATTGTCGCCACCGGCATGCACCGTTTCAGCACATTTGAAGAGCGAATCGAAATGTTCGGGAAGGACATAGTCGGGGATTACATGATAATCGATCATGATGCCGAATCGGAATCCGGGCTTGTGGAACTTCCCGGCAAAAGCTGGTCGGGGAGCAGGGTTAAAATAAACAGGCGTTTTGCCGAAGCCGGATTTAAAATCACCACAGGCCTTGTGGAACCGCATTTCATGGCGGGCTTCTCCGGCGGACGGAAAGCCGTATGTCCGGGTCTTTCCTCCTTGGAAACTGTAAGGAAGTTCCACGGCTATGAATTCCTCTCCAGCCCGCTGGCATGTAACGGGAACCTGAAAGGCAATCCGTGCCATCTCGAATCCCTGTCAGTTGCGAAACTCGCAAAGGTGGATTTCTCCCTGAACGTGATATTGAACAATGAGCGCCAGCTTGTCAAGGCGTTTGCAGGCGGTCTTGATGAAGCGCATCTGGAGGCCTGCGAATTTGTTTCCGGATGCAGCTGTCCAAAGGTAGTGCAAGAAGCGGACATTGCAGTCACCTCCTGCGGGGGCTATCCGCTGGACGCCACGTTTTACCAGTGTGTAAAAGGCATAGTATCTTGCCTTCCGGCCGTAAAGGAGAACGGTACTGTAATTTCATTCGGAAGCTGCCTTGAAGGAGTAGGTGGCCCCGAATATCACGGAATCATGGTGAAGTATTCCGGGAGGTGGCGGGATTTTTTAAGGGATATCCGGGACGCATCCGCATTCATAAAGGATCAGTGGGAGATGCAGATGCACTGCAGGGCGCTTGAGAAGGTCGGGGAGGAGAACCTTCATTTCATGACTGGAGGGCTGCCAAAGGACACAATTGCCAAGCTTTCCGTAAATGGCGCTTTCGCAAATAATAAGGAACTCCGTGAAACTGTACAGGGAGTTCTTGACGGGAGCCTGAAAAAGGGAATGAAAGTTGCGATTTTCCCTGAAGGCCCGTACTGCGCGCCGGTGAAGGCAGAGGGGAACCGCTAAAAATGGCTAATACTGTTACAAACAAGGAGCACGTCAGCGGAGTGACGTGGCTACAACAAATCTAGGCTGTAGCCGCGTCACTCTGCTGACGCGTTCCTTTCCCAATGAATGCAACTCGGTATAATGCGAGTTTTGAGGTTTCATTAAATCTTGAAATCCAAAATCAGCGGAAGGTGATCGGAGAAATTCACCTTCGGGATTTCGAAATTCTTGATTTTCAGGTATTTAGAACAGAGGATGAAGTCAAGCTGCTTCTTGGGTTTCCATGACGGAAAGGTGGGAAGCGCGTCCGTATTCGGATTGATCAGTCCGAGTTTTTCCTGGAACTCCTCGATCTCATGTGCGCCGGAGAAGGTGTTGAAGTCGCCGGCGATGATGACGGGAGTCCGCCCTTTTGCGAGTTTCGCAAGATGTGCGAGCTGGATCTTCCTCACTTCCTTCTTCAACGCCAGGTGGACCAGAAAAAACCGCAATCCACCGATATTCACCTCGATGATGAGCCTCTTCATGCCTCGCGTGAAATAATGGAATTTCCCCTGGGGCATTTTGTCTTTTGTAAGAACAGCATTTGCCTGGTTTCTGAAAATAGGGAGCGTCTTTGCCAGGAAATTGTGCTTGTACTTTACCGAGCTCTGATGGTGATGGTTGAGGTAGCAGGCGATTTTCTCCACCTGGTTGACGAATTTTGTCCGGTATGAGCCCGTGTCGACTTCGACAAGTCCGAGGACGTCCGGGTCGGCCTCCTCTATGAATTTCATGATCTTGTCGAGATGGGTGTGTGAAGTCCGCATATAACGCGGGGCCGTGGTTATATGGTGGTAATATGATTTCGGGGCACCTGTCCCATAGGCAATATTGTAAACCATTACACGCATAAGCAACCATGGCCTTGTTCTATGTTCCCACTTTTTCCCTGCGCGAAAAAGTATCATCTTAACATATGAAAACTATAACGTGTAATTCAAATAAATCTCCTGTTCGTCAATTTAAAAATTTGATTAAGGCGTTATAATTTTATTTTCTTGGGAACAGAGAAAATAAAGGATTGAAATATTATGAGTGCAAAAATCATAGACGGCAAGAAGATAGCAGAACAGGTTCACGCAGAAACGATGAACGAAGTCGCGTTTCTGGCGCGGAACCATAACATTCAGCCCGGACTTGCGGTGGTGCTTGTGGGTGAAGATCCCGCTTCCGCAGTTTATGTGAACATGAAGGCGAAAAAATCGCTGGAGCTCGGAATATATTCCGAAAAACGCGTACTCGACAAGAATTCGACACAGGAGGATGTGCTTGCGGTTGTCCGCGAGCTCAACAACAATCCCAGGATACACGGCATACTTGTGCAGTCGCCGCCGCCGCCGCAGATTGACGAGGCCGCAATTGTCAGGGCGATAAAGCCTGAAAAGGACGTCGACTGTTTTCATCCCGTGAACGTGGGCAAGATGCTTAACGGAGAAACCGACGGATTCTATCCATGCACCCCTTACGGTATCATGATTCTGCTTGAGAAAAGCGGCATAGATCCGGCCGGAAAACACGCGGTGATAATCGGGCGTTCAAACATCGTCGGCAAACCCATGATGTCCCTTCTCGTCCAGAAGGCGAAAGGCGCCAATGCAACCGTTACAGTCTGCCATTCAAGGACGCCCAATATCGCCGATTACACGCGCCAGGCCGATATCCTGATCGCTGCGATCGGCAAGGCTGAATTTGTCACCGCCGACATGGTGAAAGAAGGTGCGGTCGTGATTGACGTAGGGATCAACAGGGTTGCAGACAAAAATTCCCCGAAAGGGCATAAGCTTGTAGGGGATGTGAAGTTTGCGGAAGTCGCAGAAAAGGCGTCCTGGATCACTCCCGTGCCCGGAGGGGTCGGCCCCATGACAATCGCCATGCTCATGCATAACGCTGTGAAGGCATGTAAACTGCAAAACGGTCTCTGAGAAGCTCCCTGAATTTATTTGAATGTTCATTGGAGACAATATCCTGTCAATTGCTTGAAAAGCGGGAAAAAACAATTTTAGTATGGCGCACATTTTTTAAGGGCTTCAGAACCGCTTTCACCATAGTCAAAGTGAACCATTAAAAGAGGAAATTATAAAATGACCATAACTGAAAAAATTCTGGCGAAGGCGTCGGGTCGCGATTTCTGTGCCCCGGGCGACAATATATGGGTGAGCGCCGATATCCTGATGACACATGACGTCTGCGGACCGGGCACCATCGGTGTTTTCAAACGCGAGTTCGGGGAGAATGCGAAAGTATGGGACCGCGAAAAAGTCGTGATTATCCCGGATCATTACATTTTTACAGCCGACGAGATGTGTCACAGGAACGTAGACACCCTCAGGAAATTTGTGAAGGAGCAGGGACTCAAATATTTCTACGATCCTGGCACGCCAAGCTATTCCGGCGTCTGTCATGTGACCCTTCCTGAAAAAGGGCATTGCCGTCCAGGAGAAGTCCTTTTCGGAACAGATTCACACACCTGTACGCACGGTGCGCTCGGAGAGTTTGCGACCGGGATCGGCAACACTGACGCCGGTTTCGTAATGGGCACTGGGAAACTTCTCATCAAAGTGCCTGCAACCATGAAATTTGAAATTGAAGGTGAACTCCCGAAAGGAGTCACCGCAAAAGACATCATTCTCAGGATAATCGGGGATATAGGTGTCGACGGCGCAACATATTGTGCGATGGAGTTCTCCGGCTCCACGATTGAATCGCTGAGCGTAGAGGAACGCATGACAATCTGCAATATGGCCATTGAGGCCGGCGGGAAAAACGGAATAATCGCGCCTGACGAGAAAACCATTGCTTATGTGAAGTCGAAGACAAAAAAGCCGTTCGAATGCTTCCACGGCGACAAGGATGCGAAATATCTTTCAGTGAAAAAATACGACGCGACAAAATTCGTGCCTGTAGTGGCCATGCCGTTTTCGCCGGACAATGTCAAGACTGCGGACGAAATGAAGGATTTCAGGATTGACCGGGTTTATATCGGAAGCTGTACGGGAGGAAAAATCGAAGACTTCAAAATGGCCGCTTCTGTTCTTAACGGCAGGAAAGTGAAGGTCAAAACGTTCATCGTCCCTTCGACAGTCGAGGTTGAAAAGGCGCTTTTAACTGAGAAAATCGGAGGTAAGAGCCTTGTGAAAATATTCGAAGAGTCCGGATGCGAAAAACCGGCGCCCCCGTCATGCGCGGCATGTCTCGGCGGACCCGTCGACACTTACGGACGTTCAAACAACGATGAGATCTGCGTAAGCACAACGAACCGCAACTTTCCGGGAAGGATGGGTTCGAAGGGTTCGCAGACAATTCTGGCGTCGGCAATGACTGCCGCGGCAAGCGCAATCAAAGGATTTATTGCCGATCCGAGGAGTGTTTGAAGAAGTCGTTGGTCGTCAGTCGTTGGTCGTCAGCAGAAAAGAAGTTGAGGATTTAAGAATTATGGATAAGATAAAGAACTTTAGGGATTTGAAGATTTGGCAGAGTGGAATGGAAATTGTTTTATGTATTTATGGGCTGACAGGTAAATATCCCAAAGATGAATTATTTTCTCTGGTTTCTCAGATGAGAAGGGCGGCCGTTTCCATTCCATCAAATATTGCGGAAGGCTTTGCAAGACAGCATAACAAAGAGTACACACAGTTTTTGTATATTGCTTTGGGTTCAGCGGCCGAACTTGAAACACAAATAGAGATTTCATTTAAGCTTGGATATATAACAGAATCAGATAAAACCGATTTACTAGATAAAATTAACCAATTAAATCGTATGACAACCAGTCTTATTAAATGTGTCTCCGGTTCTTCTAACTGACGACTAACGACTGACGACTAACGACTTAAAATAAAAGGAATAAAACAATGTCGAAAAACATAATCAGTGGAAAAGTGTTTATTGTGGGTGACAATATAGATACCGATCAGATCATTCCTGCACAGTATCTGAATCTGGTGCCGACAAATCCGGAGGAATACAAAAAACTCGGCAGTTATGCGCTTTGCGGTCTTCCGGACAGCTACAAGACGCGTTTTGTAAAAGAAGGCGAGTACAAGACAGAATATCCTATCATTATCGGGTCTAATAATTTCGGTTGCGGTTCAAGCCGGGAACACGCGCCTGTCAGTCTCGGGGCGGCCGGGACAAAAGCCGTTATAGCGAATTCCTTCGCCAGGATTTTCTTCCGGAACTGCATTGCCACAGGGGAAGTTTATCCTGTCGAGACGACTGAGGATAATCTCAGCAAGGAACTTAAGACAGGTGATGAAGTTGAGATACACCTTGACAAAAACGAGCTTAAGGTCGTAAAGACGGGAAAGATCCATAAACTCAAGGACATAGGCGATGTAAAGGAAGTCGTTGAAGCCGGTGGCATTTTCAAATACGCCAGGAAAAAGGGAATGATCAAATAATTTAGGTGAAAAGGCAATAATGAAGAAAATTTTATCACTGCTGTTGTTTGTCGTGACGTTTGCATGTTTTTCGGTAAGCGCCCAGGAAACGAAGGATACCGCGAAGAAGCCGATGCTTTCCGCATCGGAGGATGAAGTCGTCAAGTTCATTGGCGCTTTCCCTGAATTCCTCAAGGAAAACAAGGACTTCAATCCTTCTGACGCCGGTTCAGTCGCCGCCGCCATGACCACAATTGCGGCAAACAGGGAAAAATGGGAGACTTTCGCCAAAGACAATGGATTTGCAAGCTATGAGAATTTCCTGAAGGTCACCACCGCGGTTACGACAGCTTACGCCTATCAGCTTCTCCAGCATAATTCAGCTCAGCTTGAAAAGCAGATCGCTTCATTGCCGACGACCGCCCAGACATTGGCGAAGTCGCAGATGAAGCCTGTCAGGGAACAGATCAGCCAGTACAGCAAGATGATAACTCCTGAGACGCTTGAGGTGGTCAAGAACCACACGGACGAACTCAATAAGATCTTCATACCTGCGGAAAAGCCTAAACCGAAAAAGAAATAAACGGATTCGAGAATGACAGTCTTGCGTTCAGCAGATGAGACCGATATTCCCCTCCTGCAAAACCTTGCCCGCGAAATATGGGTCAAGCATTATACGGGGATAATAAGTTCCGACCAGATAGATTTCATGCTCGGGAAAATGTACAATGCCGAAACCATCGGTTCTGAGCTCAAGCAAGGCATACAATGGAAAATTGTTGAAAAAGGGAAGGAACCCATTGGTTTTTACTCCTTTTCCATGATTAAGCCGACACAATGCAAATTATACAAGATATATCTCAAAGTAGAATTCCATGGCCTCGGCATCGGTAAAACATGTTTGAACGATGTAGTGGCATATGCGAAATCACAGAAAGCCGGCGAGGTCATCTTATATGTCAACAGGAACAATTTAAAAGGATTCCGTGCATATAAGGCATATGGCTTCACTGTCCAAAAGGAAGTCGACACAGATTTCGGAAACGGATATGTTCTGAACGACTACAAGATGAGCCTTGCTTTATAATGATTAATACGTAGGGAATGGCCCGACACGAAGGAAAACCGCGGTACTCGCGGAAAAATATTAACAAGGAGAACAAATATTATGGCGCTCAACCCGGAATGGCGCAGACGAATCGACAACTGGCTGAAAGTGATGCCGTCCATGTTTTTCAAACCACTTGGGAATATTTCTTTTGAAGGATTTGTCACCAAGGAACAACTCACGTCGGAAGAGGCCCTCAAATGCAAATTCACCCCGATGCCTAAGGGGACAGAGTGGGGAGGCAAATGGGAATACGGCTGGTTCAAAGGCAGCGTGCGCCTACCCAAGGAAGCCAGAGGGGAAAGGATTGCCATGAGAGTTGACATCGGCGGCGAGGCGGCCATCATGGTCAACGGCATGAATTTCGGAGCCAACGATATCGGCCATAAGGAAGTCACGCTGACGCGGAAGGCAAAAGGCGGTGAAACATATTCGATTCTAGTCGAATCGTATGCCGGACACGGGGTACGTGAATGTGGCGGAGGCCCATGCCCGCACGGGCATGAGATGGTGCCTGAACCGCCAGTTGCCCAGGTAAAGGTGGGAGACAGCGCCTACGGCATCTGGGAAGAGGAGCTCTTTCAACTCAGCTACGACATGGAAACCCTTTTGCAGCTCAGGGATTCCATGGCAGACCAGGAATCGCTCCGGGTTGCGGAGATAGACGACGCCCTAATGAAGGCAACGCTGGTGACGGATCTGGAACTGCCCCGCACCGAAATGCTCGAAACTGTCCGGAAAGGACGTGAACTCCTGAAGCCCCTACTTGAAAAGAAAAACGGCCCCACTTCGCCGCGCATGACATGTTTCGGTCATTCGCACATAGATACCGCCTGGCTCTGGCCGTTGCAGGAGACCGAGCGGAAGTGCTGCCGCACGTTCTCATCGCAGCTTGCCCTGATGGAGGAGTATCCGGAATACAAATATCTGCAGAGTCAGCCGCACCTGTATCAGATGGTTAAAACCAAATATCCGGCCCTTTATCAGAGAGTGAAAAAGGCGGTGAAGGATGGCCGTTGGATTCCCGACGGCGGAATGTGGGTCGAGGCGGACACCAACATAAGCGGGGGTGAAAGCCTGATCCGCCAGTTCCTCCACGGCAAACGCTTCTTCATGGACGAGTTCGGCGTGGAAAATGAGCTGATGTGGTTGCCGGATGTTTTTGGCTATAGCGGCGCAATGCCCCAGATAATGCAGGGTTGAGGGATAAAATATTTCTCGACGCAGAAGATTTTCTGGACCTATAACGGGGGAGATCCGTTCCCCTACAATATCTTCAACTGGGTCGGCATAGACGGCACAAAAGTCCTGTCGTACCTGCACAACGAC
>JBAZRS010000199.1:0-8776 GCA_041662825.1 Victivallales bacterium
TCTGGCCGATGCTGACACCGAGTTCGTCTGCCTGGATGATTGAGTTGAGGACATTTGAAAGATCCGGTTGCTGGACTCGTTTGGAAAGTTCCTTGAGGGCGACCCGGCGCTGCTTCCCAAGCTGGATTTCGCGGAAAGTCCTTTCAAGCTCCTCGCCCAAAACGTCCCTTCTCCTCCGGGCAAGGATGTCACGCAGCGAGGTCAGAAAATCCTTCCCCGCTTCAACCGAGAGGGTGAGCAGGTCGAGGACATTGGGAAGAGCTTTCTGGATTTCATGATGGCGTCTTCTGATGACTCCCCTAATCCATATCTTCGGGTAAAAATAGACCAGCACGAGAAAGGTGATTCCGAGAAACGGCTGCTTCATTATTGAAAAAAACACGGCGAAGAAAACCCCTATCATGAACCAGATGATCTGCACGGCCACAAACTGATATTCATCTATCAGCTGGTCAAATCCGGCCATCAGAATCTGCTCCCCTGCGGTTTTCCTTGAAACATCGAAAAACGGATATCTGACAATCCCCTCGACATTCCCGGTGAACCGCATCATCATTTTAAACATCAGCGGGAGTTGTCTCGAGGTTTCCCTTTTTTCAATTTCAAGCTGCTCAAGCAGGCGAAACAGGAACAGGGTGATGCAGAAAACCGCCAATCCCGCAGAAACGCATGCGAAAACTGTCATTAATGAAGCGAACATTTTCCACCTGTCCAGTCTCTGTTGTTAATATTTATCTTTTTCAGTGAGCAACTCACGGGAAAAGATTTCTTCAGATATCGATATTTGTAATCTTCCTTATGACCAGGAATCCCATCACAACAAGCATGACGGCTCCGAGTATAAGCAGTATCCCAGCCATTGAATTGAAGAAGGTCCCCATCATGTCAGGCGCAATGTAATTCATGACAATCATGAGGAGAAACGGCATCGCCCCCACAACATATGACTGCAATCTTCCCTGAGCGGTAAGCGCACGGAGCTTGCCTGATATCCTCATGCGTTCCCGGATCATATCTGCAAGCCTTTCGAAAATCACTGTCAGTTCACCGCCTGTCTGGCGTGCGGTCAATATTGCCGTCGCCACCAGTTCGAAGTCCTCGCTCGCAATGCGCTTGACCATGTTTTCCAGGGCCTGTTCGAGAGGAACGCCAAGCCTGATCTCCTGCAGGAGAAGCCTGAATTCGACGGAAATGGGATTCCTGTTCTCCGACGCTATGACCTCAATCGCCTGATTTATGCTGAACCCCGCCTTAAGGGCGCTGCTCATGGAGTTAAGCGCGTCTTCAAGCTGCTCATTGAATTTCTCCAGTCGGCGTTTTCCGAGAAACTTGAGATAGAGTCTCGGCGCGGGAAATGTCGCAACTGCCGCCACAGTTGCGATGAATGCGGCTTTTGGCCAGGACCAGCTCGTGCTTGACAGTCCGAAAACTATCAGGGAAATAAACGCCGAAAGTCCGCTAAGTGCGATTGTCAGATCAAATATCCTGCCCGCCGGCATCTGGAGGAGCACATCATCGAGTTCCACGGCTGTTTCACGTATATATCTTTCCTTGTACCTGGCGGAGACATATGAGGTGAATTCCACGATGACAAGGGTGGCGAACATGACTGACACCCCCGCACAAAGGCTTGCTAGCATTTG
Source organism: Victivallales bacterium (assembly GCA_041662825.1). Classification (GTDB taxonomy): domain Bacteria; phylum Verrucomicrobiota; class Lentisphaeria; order Victivallales; family GWF2-50-93; genus GWF2-50-93. The sequence goes on from JBAZRS010000199.1 coordinate 1,644, forward strand.
CCCGTATTCAATCATCATCTGTAATCCCCCCTTCCGTCGGCGAAGATTGAAATGTCAAGGTCGAGTTTTGCCCGCTGTATCTCCTCCATGAACGACGGGATATTCCCGCAGCCGACATGCTTCCCGATGATTTTCTCCGAAGCGGACCAGCCTTCCTGCTTGAAGATGAAGAGATCCTGCATTGTGATTATCTCGCCTTCCATCTTTGTGATTTCACTGATGGTGCTGACTTTTCTGGAACCGTCCTTCTGGCGGTCGGCCTGGACGACAATCGTAATCGCCGAGGCGATCTGCTCCCGTATCGCCCTGAGAGGCAGATCGAAACCGGCCATCATGACAAGTGTCTCCAGCCTGGCGAGGGCGTCACGCGGGGAGTTGGAATGGATTGTAGTGAGAGAACCGTCATGCCCCGTGTTCATCGCCTGCAGCATGTCGAGCGCCTCGCCGCCTCGGCACTCACCGACAACTATCCTGTCCGGACGCATTCGCAGCGAATTCCTGACCAGGTCGCGGATTGAGATTTCCCCCTTGCCTTCAATGTTGGGAGGTCTCGCCTCAAGCCTGACCACATGATCCTGCTTCAGCTGCAGTTCGGCCGCATCCTCGATTGTCACGATACGTTCGCGAATGGGAAGGAAGGAACTGACGACGTTGAGGAGTGTTGTTTTCCCGGAACCTGTACCGCCGGAGATTATTATGTTTTTCCTGATCTTGACGCAGACATCAAGGAATTTGGCCATGTCCATGGTAAGGGATCCGAACTTGATGAGATCGTTCACTGTATAGGGGGTCTTTGAAAATTTCCGGATCGTAATGGTGGGGCCGACCAGCGAAAGCGGTGGTATGATCGCATTTACACGCGAACCGTCTTTCAATCTTGCATCCACCATCGGCGAACTTTCATCTATCCTTCTGCCTAGCGGTGATACGATTCGTTCAATTGCCGCCATTACCTGATTGTCGTCGGCGAAAGCGGTGTCAGTCTTGTAAAGGACGCCCTCCCGTTCGACATACACCTGGTTCGGCCCGTTCACCATCACTTCGGTTATGTCGTTCATGACAATGAGCTCTTCCAGCGGACCAAGCCCGATGGCCTCATTGACAAGCTCTGATTCGATTTTTTCAAGCGATACCCCGTACGGAAGGGTGGCAGTTAGTTCGGAGAGGATATCGTGAATTGTATTCTTTGCCTTTTCGGCGAGTTCCACTTCGGATGCGCCGGAAATGGCCATGCGTTTCAGATTGAGTCTTTTAATCAGCTCGCCGTGAGCCTGCTTTTTGATCGCCTGCACTATCGGCCTGGCCTCCTCGGAGATGCCGGAAATCTTAAGAACCGGAATCTTATCCCTGCCGCCGGGGTCTTTGAGCTTTTCCGCCGTTTTCGCAATTTCGCTTTCAATTTTTTCGATTTTGGCGGGATCCGCGAGCACCTTGCTGGTGATGGCGGCATTAGCCTTTTTCTCAGACAGCGGGGTTATGTTCTCCTCCACAAATATTTCCACAAGGCCGAGTTTTATGACAGATCCGACGGGAACCTCCACCGGCTCAGACCCGATCCGCTGGTCATCAACAAATGTGCCGTTGCTGCTTCCGGCGTCAGATATTTTCAGCGAAGTGTCGGAGACAGTCATAAGCGCATGTTTCGCCGAGACTTCCGGGCGATTGAACTGGATGTGCGAGGCGGGACTGCTCCCGAGCCTGTATATCCCCGGCACCAGCTTGGCCCTTGAGTCCGCCCTGTCCGGCTGCTTTATCACTACGGAAAACATTTTATTTCACCTGTTTTTCCCGGAGCTTTTCTTAGACGTGGAACCCGCACCGAAGAGCAGTTCCTCCCTTTCCCTTGTGTAATCAGGGAGGTGATCCTCAAGATATTTGAAGTTTATGCTCTGGAGATCTTTTATGATCGTGGAATCCTCGTAATTGCGGAGGGTCAAAGTGAGCCGCCCCTTCTGAGTTGCAAAAATGAGCATTTCGGCCTCCTTGGGGGAGACTTCAAGTGTCACAGTACTGTAGCTTTTGGTCGCCCCTTTCAGGTCCGGCCCAGATGAATTTGCTATCTGCGTCCCGGTGGCGAGAACATGCACGTTCTGAAGTATTGTCAACGTAAGCGTGTCAAGGCTTTTATCGCCCTTCATTTCGGGAAAGCGGAAAGTGCCGATGATATCCACGTTATGGCCCGGTTTCACAAGGTTGGTCACAGATGAAGTCGTGTCAACGGCGATCGAGACCGCCCTGTAGTACTTGTCGTCCTTCGGCTTAGAGATTAATGAGGCAAGCCCCTCACCTCTTCCAGACTTCTCGGTTTTTAACTGGTACCACTTGAGCACCTCACCCTTTTCGACCGTTACGTCCAGGGGTTTTCCGATTATGTCGTTCCTGTCCTTCCACTCGATTTCAGGATTCCTCTTCGCGTCTATTATGAATCTTTTCGTCTCAACCGGTTCTAGGTCGCCGGAACTTATCTTGTCGTCTTCGACTTTTGTGACTTTCATTTTTATCAGGGTCACCTTCTGTGCGGCTCCGAGAGCCTTGTCCCGCTCAATCTTTATCTGGTAATAGGTGAGAATAAATGCAAGAACTCCGAAAAACAACGCAGCCACCAGCAGAAGCTTCTGTTTCATATGAACTCCGGTTTATTGAAGGATTAACTTGACACAGGCATTATGCAATTACCTCCCTTACTATAATTATGGGAATTATAAAACTCAAGAGCCAATTGCAAAACTGTTGGACGGCTCCTGGAAAAACGAAGTGCCGGCCATTTCATCCACAAAGTCAGATGCCAGACATTGAAAGTTGCCATATGATATGGTATAGTTCATGCTTGATTAACATTAGAAACCCTGGTTTTGAATTTGTTTAAAATTCCGCGCTTATATTTTCGGAATTTCACATGCGCTCAATACCTGAAACCGTAAAACAGAAACACAAAAACTTAGCAAAAAAACAAGAGATATACATGGATCCGCTCTACGATATCAAAGTTGAAACCGGCGCCACATACGTCGCCAGCGCACCCGCATCGCTGAACCTGAAAGCCAAGGACTGGGTCGTCATCCGCAAGGATAAGATTCTCGATTACGGCCAGATTGCCACATGCCTCGGCGACAAGGTGAAAGTTGCCGAAAAGGACAAGGCCGATCTCCCGTGCATTGACCGCAAGGCGACCGTCAACGACCAGGGCAAGGCGAACGAAAACCTGATGCGGAGCAAGTCCGCGTTCAGGACGGCCCAGCAGTACATACACAATCTCAAGCTTCCCATGAAGCTCCTGAACGCACACTACTCATTCGACATGAAGCTGGTGACCCTGCAGTTCACCTCCGACGGCAGAGTCGATTTCAGGGAGCTGGTGAAACAGCTTTCACAGGGGCTTAACACCAGGATCGAACTGAGGCAGATCGGAGTCAGGGATGAAACCGCACTGGTAGGCGGCCTGGGCGTATGCGGCCAGCAGTTGTGCTGCTGCAGGTTCCTCAGGAGTTTCGCATCCATCAATGTGCGCATGGCGAAAGAACAGGATCTATCCCTGAATCCAAACAACATTTCCGGAATATGCGGCAGACTGAAGTGCTGTCTGAAATATGAACACGAAGGGTATCTTGAACTCGACAAGGACATGCCGCGCAGGGGCGCCATATGCGAATGCGGCGACGGACGCGGCCGGGTGGTCGACAGGAACCTGCTCACCCAGAAAGTGACCCTGCACCTCGACGAGGCCGGAAAAAACGTGACATGTGCGAAAGAAGAGGTACGGGTTGTTTACCTTGACAAATACAAGGTGCCTGCCGAACAGGGTGACGATCTTGACGACCTTGACGATGAACAGAGGCGAATACTGAAGCAGCTTAACGATGAGTAAAACCGGAACCACCGCAATAAAGAACAGATCTGTTGCGGACATTGACCGCATATCACCAGTAAAATACAGGCTTGCCGGAATCCTGTGCGTTCTTTCCGCAGTCATGATATTTCTCCTGCCCCTTAAATTCGGGGGCATAGTCGGAATACCCGAAATACCGTTTTTCCCTGACAGCGTCATGACCTGGATTGTCTTTTCCTGGCCGCCGATCATGTTTCCCCTTCTCTCATCCTTACTGCTTGCCCTTGTTCTGGCTGTATCCGGCGCGACCGTCCTGAATTTCAGGTTCTCCCTCGTCATTATCTGGACCACGCTGGCCCTCACATCCATGCTGGGCTGTTTAAACGCCAGCACAAAGGATTTCCCAGTCCTCTACATTTCACATTTCTTCGGACTGGCTTCCTTCTGCATTTCGATTTACTACCTCGTTGAAATCAGGCCGGACATGAAAAAACTGCTGATCAATGCGGTTGTCCTCGCGGCCATGGTTGCCGTTTTCATGGGGCTTCAGCAGCTCCTCTGGGGATTTAAGGAAACTGCCGATTTCGTCTACCGGCAGGAACTCAGGTCCGGAGTCCAAGTATCAAGCCAGCTGCAGGGCAAGATTTTGCAGACCCGCGTTTTCTCGCCGTTCACACTCTGCAACAGCCTGGCCGCACACCTCGTACTGGTTCTCCCGCTCTGCCTCGTTCTAATCTGGAAGCACATTGAAACTTTAAAAACGGCAATAGTCGTCGCAGCAACAGTAGGATTCCTCTTCATATTTGAATACTGCAGCCCCCCGGTCTTCGTAGGGATGTCGGCAGTCTATTCATTCATAGTCCTTTCCGCGCTTTTCAAGTTCCCCGAAAAACTCCGGGGCGGAATATCCGCCGTTGCCGTTCTCCTGTACGCCGCACTCATGCTTGCAATACTCTACTTCACCGGAAGCAGGGCCGCAGTGCTCGCACTTGGCATGGGCATTGCGGTCACTATCGCCATTTTCCCGTTCCCCGGAAAAGTCCGCATATCATCTGTCCTCCTGGTTGTCCTGCTGACAGTCGCCGGTCTTTACTTTATCAATGCCGGACGGCATCTCGACTCAATGTCGGTGAGACTCGACTACTTTTCAGTTGCGACAAGAATATTTTCAGACAACATCATGTGCGGAACCGGCTGGGGTGATTTCTTCCACCAGTACACGTCATTGAAAACGTTTCAGGGGACCGAAGCGCCGCATTCGGCCCACAATTTCATTCTTGACTTCGCATCTCAGGCCGGTATTGCAGGACTGCTTGTCTCAGTAACCGCACTTGTGTTCCCGGCTTATGTCGTCCTGAAGAAAATCCACGGTGCCGGCCACTATTCCGGACATGCGGTAAACTTCGCGATAATACTCGGCTGGTTCGCCTGGGGCTTCCACTCCATGGCCGACATAAACATCCAGATTCCGGGCACTGTCGCTACCGCGCTGGTAATGATAAGCCTCTTGAAGGTTCCGGATGATTCTCCTGTCAGGGCCGCCGGGAAGAAATCTGATGCAGCCTGGCGGCTGCTTGTCTGTTTCATTATCGCGTTCACCTTCTGGATCAGCTATAACAGGATCTGCGGCGAATACATGTTCAGCCAGGAAGTGAAATTGTGCGAACAAAACTACTCGGCGCCGGAAAAACGCGTCCAGCCAACCCGCGACCAGGTGGAACATGCAGTCGTGAACGCATCTCTCTCCCTTCCCTATTCCCCTTTCCCGTGGGCATCCGCCGGAACATATTTTCAGGCGAATCAGAATTGGGGGGCCGCTGAGACATGCTTCCGGAAAGCCGTTGAACTCTCTCCGGAACGCTCAAGTTTTTATCATCGCCTCTACATCTCCCAGATGATGCTGGGCAAAAGAACTGAAGCTCTTGTGAGCATAGGAAAGGCGAAAGACCTCTTTCCCAATTCCGAGGAATACAGGAGTTCCTACGAAAAACTGAAGAAGCAGATGGAGGGAAGTTCTGAAGTTCTGAAGTTCTAGAGTTCGGGAGTTTTCAAGACTCAAGACTCAAGACTCAAAACTCAAGACTCAAAAACATGAACCATACGCGAAAAACCTACTTCATTGTAATTTCAGTTATCCTTTCGCTGATAGTGCACACCCTCATATTCACAACTACCAAGAACATAACTTTCAGGTCGATATTCCTGCAGGAACCCGTCCAGAAACCGAGCCGTTACCTGAAGCTTGGAACTGTCAGCGTGAAGAGTCCGGAAATCGAAAAACCGCTTGACGGCAGAAAAGCTAAACTCATACATTCAGACGAGGCCGTCAGCAAGAATTCCTCACAAAATTTCCCTGGCCAGAAAGTCAAATACGAAACAGCCGGCGAGGGAACCGTAAAAGCGCCGCCCCCGGAATCATTCAAGATCCCCCAGGCCCCGTCGCCGGGCACCCTTCAGAAAATCCTGGAAACAGACGGTGACAAGCTCGAAAAAGACCGTCTTCAGGTCAACCGGCTCATCGTACCGAAAATAGCGCGCGCTGATTTGCCGTCCCAAGCCGGCGACGGCTCCTCCGGCACCGGAGCGGGAGGCGGTCCGATAGAACTGAAACTCAGAGTCCCGCTCCCGTTGAGATTATCCCCGGACTTGCCGCCCCCGCCCGCCGCCAGACTGCTGCCCGGGGAGGATTTGTCTGTGATTGACAGCCTCATGGAGGTGAAGCTTTTCAAGTTCACAGAGTCCGACGGCAGCGGTTTCTTCAGAATAGACATCACGCCCAGGAAAAAGATCTCCAGCCTGAAACCGTTCAGGAAAGACATCGTTTTCTGCATTGACAGTTCCGGAAGCATTTCAAAGGGAAAGCTTGATGAATTCCGCGAGGGGGTATTGAAATCAATTAAAAAAGCGCCCCCTGACGACAGGTTCGAAATAATCTCGTTCAAACACAAGGCCTTCCCGCTTTTCGGAGAATTAAGAGCGCCAACTCCGGAAAATATCCGGCTCGCCTCGGAGTTCCTTTCAAAACTGCAGCGTTCCGGTTCCACAAACATCTATTCCGCAGTTGAACCGTTTGTAAACGAAAAATTCAAAACCCCGGACCGTCCGCTTCTGCTCTTTCTGGCCTCGGATGGGAATGTCAACACCGGCGAAGTCTTTGACAGCCGTGCCCTAGTGAATGAAATCTCCAACAAAAACCATGACAATGCAAGCATATTCACCTTCAGCTCCGGCAGGGATAAAAATTCATTCCTCCTGGATCTCCTCTCCTACCGGAACCGCGGGGAAAGCTTCTCCGCACGGGAAGTCG
>JBAZRS010000200.1:0-8765 GCA_041662825.1 Victivallales bacterium
CCTCGACGGGGTCGCGGAGCAGTTTGGCCACAATGAGTCCGTCGGTGGTGATCAGCGGCACATGAAGTCCGTGCCACTGTGTGACTCCGATGATTTCCCCGAGTTCGCCGCCTGCATCTATCGGGCCTATGAATCCCTCACCGCTGATGCTGCCCATCTTGCGGTAGTCGCTGTCGGTCGGAATCACCCAACGAAGTCCGCCTTTGTCATCGAATGCGGAAAGGGTCTGATTTTTCTCCCCTGATCTCTTGGTATCGGCCGGATTGAGGGTGAACACCCATTTGCGTGAATCTACGCATAAGGATCTGAACCTGCTGCCCTCCTGGCTGGAAACCTGCTTGGCGTCATTAATGTCGTATCGCGGGGCCCCTTTCTCGTTCCAGCCGAGGAATGCGAAACGGAAAGTCTTTCCGTCTCCGCCGATGTATGCGTTCATGTCCTTGTCAAACATGCCCGAACCCCAATGCCCGACCCAGCACGGGAATTCCTTGTCCTGTTTGCGCCACTGGAACTCCTTCTCCTGTGGCAGTCCGTCGGCGTTGGTGTCGGTCCAGATGTAGTTTTCGCCTGGATGTTTATCGAAGAATTCAGGGTCTGGAGACTCTCTCCATAGCAGTTTCTTAGGCTGTTTGGCTTTAGGAGTGTTGTCGGCGCGGCTATAAATGCCGCCGATTGCGGCGCATGGGCGCCATGAGCCGTCCGGCAGGAGTTCGCCGATGACCATCCTGTGCACCTTTGCGGTGGCGAGGTAGCGGCGGCCGTTTGCCTTGATGATGCGCTGCGAGTGACCGCTGTTTCCGGTGAGTTCGGAGAAATAATCTTCGAGGGAGGTCCTCCGTCCGATGGTGATAAGCGGACGGTAACCTTCTTTTGCCAGGTCTATGTTGAACCATGCGCCGTCAGAATAGGCGCGGTTCGGATTCGACGGGTCGATCATGCCTCCCTGGGTTGCCCCGTAGGTCGTTCCGCCCACGAATTCACGGAGGAATTTTCCAGTCTTGGCTTCCCATACGCTTATGCGGCGCGGACTGTTTTCATCTTCGGCAACCCAAAGCTTCCCGTCCTTGTCAACTGAGAGTCCGCGGGGGAGACGCATCCCGTTCTGATCAAAGGCTCCGGTCAGCGCCCGTCCGCCTGTTTTGCCGATTGTCCGAACTTGTTTGCCTGCGGCATCAAAGACTTTCACGCACTGGGCGGCACCCCAGTCCGATACGTACAGCAGCCCGTCTGTGTCGGTTGCCAACCCCACCGGTGCATCAAGGCCGGTGCTTATGACAGGCGTGGCTTTTCCGTCGGCGAGGTTCAGCTGGACGACAGTCTTCCCGCTGATGGCGAAAAGTTTTCCGTCCTTCGAGAAGGCGAGGCCTGCGGGCTTGTCGATCTTCCATCTGGCGAGTTCCGCCATGTCCGCGGAATTGAAGACGGCGATCTCACCGGGAATGCGCAGGCTGACATACAGTTTCCCGTTTTTGGCGGCAAGGCCTGCGAGGTTCGCACCGCCGCAGTGTCCGCTGTAGTAATAGTCGTCGCGGATTCCGCAGGTGTCGAGAGAGTAATTTTTTGTCTGACTGAGATCCCAGTACCAGCCGGTTTTCACTTTGCCTGTGTCATGGGTGGAGATTTCGTTGTAGGACTTCGCTGTTGAGAAACCGCGGCGGTAGCCGGTGTTCTTGTCAAGGCATGATATGACAGTCCTGAAGTACAGCAGTTCGTTTTCGCCTTTCAGCGGTTGGCGTTTGACTTCGTTTGCGAAGAAGAGGTTTTCCCCGTCGACTGCAAGGAGGGCCGAGCCTCCAGCCGCTGAAGGGAGGGGGGTTCCGAAGAAGCCCCAGCGTTTTTTACCTTCGAGATCGCAACCTATTATGCCGTTGCCGTCCTCGGCGGAGGGCCAGCCGAGATATACTCCCGATGCGTCGGTGGCGACAGTCTGCGGCGGGCAGTGGTCTCCGCCCCATTCGCCTTTGCCGTCCTCGGTCTGCCATGCCGGAGTTCCCGGATTGTTTACCGTCATGAGATATTTCAGGCCGACGCCGTTGTGGCGTACGCCTTTGTACTCGTATTTTCCGGATTTGGCGGGGATACCGCTGTCGTCGAGCCCGTCCCATTCCACGACTTTCTGCCCTTTGCGCATCTTTTCAATGGTTGCGAGCCTGCGTATGGTAAGTCCGGTGGAACTGTCGATTATCACCACCGTGTATAATCCGTCTTCAGGTGCGGTAAACGGAACTGTGATTACTCCTGACGCCTGTTCAACTCTGGCGTTGACAATGAACGGGATTCGGTTCCCTTCGAGGCCGCTGAAGAATACATCGAAAACCACCTTGAACTCTTCTCCGTTTTTCAGGGCTTTACCGTTTTTTGTGATCAGGCTCCACGGGAGGAAGAGCTCCTCAGTGTAACCTCCTCCGTCAAGCTGCTGAATCGCCAGGGCTGCGCCTTTCGCAATGGCATCCGCCTCGACTCCCTCGTTGAGTTTAACGCCATAATCTATTTTTACGGCGGACCGTTTTGCATCATCGCAATACCATGCGTCTACGTGGCTGATTCGGTCGGTACCGAGCCGGACCTGAACGGCGTCGCCGCCGTCATATCCGCGATTCGTCTTTGCCGGATTGTTGATGTTGAAGTGCGGTCCCCCGGTGCGCCAGCGGAGGCCGGCATAAAGGCCCTTCTCGTCGTAAGCCCAGTGGACATCGACAGCGTAGCGGTTCGGGAAAAGGGTCGGTTCGGACGCGATCCTTGTGGCGCTCTTCGCGTCCCATTCGCCTGGTTCCATTTTGCCGTCAATGATTATTTTTGAAGCGGGAACGGCTATCATCTCGGTGCTGCGCGTCTGTTCGTTGCCGTCATGCATCACTGCAGGATTCGCAGGTGCGGTGGAGCCTGAAGGCATAAGTTTGACTTTCGCCCCGGTGGCGGGATCATATGTCGGCGCGAGCTGGTCAGGTGTGCGGATCCCGTCCATGAAGCCCCAGCACATTCCGCCGCCCCAGCGGTTGCCGGCGGAATGTATTCCCGCAGCACTGTCGCGGAGCGCCGACTTGTATCCGGCTGCGGGATCAAGGCCGCCGAAACAGAGTTCCACGCCGATGCGTTTTACTATCCCGGCTTCAGGCGCCGTGCCGATCTCGCTCCACGGGATCTGGAGTTCCTGCGTATAACTGCCGGATCCAGTAATCTTGTAGCCTTGCGTGACACCTTTCATCGCGGCCCCCTTGACTAGGGAAATGTCACCTTTGGACATTACCGCCTGGGCAGCCTTGGCGCTGTCGCGCCAGAATGCCATCCGGGTGACAGCGTCTTTTGCGGGAATTGAAAGGATCAGGCCGTCGCCGGGCGGAATGCAGTTTTCGGTTTTCTCAGGACCGAGCGGAGTGGGATCGGTCCACCAGATCGCGGCGTAAAGGGACTTATCGTCGTATTGGAACGAAATTTTTGCGCGGTATGCGTCAAGGGGGATGGGAGATCTGTTGTTTTCACCGCTGCCGGAGGCCAGTGTCAGTATCTTCGCCTTCGCCTGATCCCATTCATCCAGGTCGCCGTTGACAGTTATCGGGGCCTTCACAGGTGCGATGGTGGTTTCGCCGCCGGATACGCGGTTGCGGCCGCCGCCTGAATGGGCGATGGGGATTAAGAGGAAAAAGAAAATTGCCGGAAGGAGCAGCGTTTTCAGTCTGGCTTTATTTTTTCTGTTTGTGTTCAACATGTCGGTGAGCCTTTCTTATTATGATTATGATAACGTTTGATTGCATTCATCTTCAAGTGAGCCGGCCAAGGGCCGCGATTTTAGTCATCAGTAATCAGTGTTCAGTTATCAGTAAGAAAATCCATTGACTGATCACTGGCTACTCTCCTGTAACTTGCCTTTGAAGTAACTCGTGGCTTTAGCCCTATCTACTATACGCATATTTTCGTATAAAAACATATCTATAGACTTCCCGTCCCGGAGGGACGAAATGGAAATAGGCAGGGGCTTTAGCCCCTGTTTTATTGCCATTGTTGTATTCGCGTGCCGTAGGTACGCGATGTCTGTATCTCGGTTTTGCGGTTTTCACGGCGTATCTACGGCACGCCTGACTATATATAATCCATTCAACAGGGGCTAAAGCCCCTGCCTATTATCATCCTGTCCCGGCCGGGACAGGCAAAATACACCAATTAGAGGCATTCTCAAAATGCGTTTATAGTAGATAGGGCTTTAGCCCGAGAATCTTCGCGGTCTAAAGAACCGCGCTACTATATTGGCGAAGAATGCCACTAAGTTAAGGCCTGTTTGGGAGTAGCGCGGGTCTATTTGACCCGCGTCTCTCGGGTCAGATAGACCCGAGTTACTTTGACGGATAACCTTAACTTAGCGCCATTCATATTGGCGAAAGTTTCTTATTGATAAAACTGCGGCCGCCGCAGTAGGGCGCTGATTACTGGTCACTTTGAAATTCCCATACCGCCAGTCAGGAAAGGCAGCACGGGGCATTGCCCCGCATTTTGATATGCAGCTAAGCTGATAATTCCTATAAGGCAGACGGCGGCGACGAGGGATCGTACTTGCTCATCAGGAAAATGGCCTTGGTCGGACAAGACATCATGCAGGCGCCGTCACCGATGCAGTCGCCGGGGCGCACCGGTTTTGCAATACCATCCACGATGTCTAGCACATTTGGCCCGAGCTTCTTGCAAAGGTTGACACAATGCCTGCAACCCAGGCAGCGTACGGGGTTTATTTCCGGTATGTTCCCTTTCACAAAGGTTCTACCGAAGGCCTTGGCGACTTCAACTTCGATCTTCCTGCTCATGGCATTCCTCCTTCTTTATCTGTTTATGTTTCGAGAAACTCGAGATTGCATTCGTAAAAAACTGCAATCCAGTTCCACTTCCATCCACAGCAAAGGGAGCTCCCAACGTGTATCAGGAACCTGCCCCATATGGCATCATCTCCTCAGATGAGCCCCTTCAGTCTTTCCGGCATGAAAGAACTGTGCTCGGCTATGATTTTTCGGGCGGAATCAACCTTGTCCCAGACATTCCACAGCAGGACACCGCGGACACGCTCCTTCTCCAAATAATATATGACGCCCTTGCGGTTGGGCTCCTTCCAGTCGGCAAAGGTTTCCAGACGTGAATCAAGTATGCCCACCGCCTCATATCCGAGGTCAAAGAGGTCTGAATAAAAGAAAGGCAGATGCCGGTACAGATCGGTTTTCCCGGCCATGTTGCGTCCCGCACGCCGTCCCATCATGTTTGCATTGTCCTCGTGCTCGACCCGGATGCGCCTGGCTAGGGCGGGATTACAGAATGACGCAGCATCTCCTGCGGCGTAAATGTCCGGCTCGCTTGTCCGCAGATAATCGTCAACCTGAATCCCATTGTCGATTTTCAGATTCGCCTGCACGGCGAGTGCGATGTTAGGTTCAATTCCAAGCCCCGCTACCACTCCGTCAACGGAGATTTTCTGATTGCTTCCCAAGGTGAGCGTTATCAGTTCGCCCTTTTTCTCGAATCCAGAGACGATGTCGCCATTCAGGATCTTCACTCCCTTCCCCCTGTAATACTCATTCAGGAACAGTGAATGGTTGCGGGGGAAGACACGGTCGCCTATTCCGGCTTCAGGAAATATCATGACCACTTCTTTTCCGTTCATTGCAAGGGCGGCTGCAATCTCAGAACCTATGAATCCGCCGCCTATCACGGCAAAACTTCTCCCCTTCACCGCCATGGCGCGCAAGTTCCTGTAATCCTCTAGCGTGCGGAAATAGATTATGTCTTCACCGCCATAAGGAAGTCTTCTGGGTTTACCGCCTGTCGCGAGCAGAAGTTTTTCAAAGGAATAAATATTTTTCGCATCATCTTCAAGCTGCCTGTTCCGGACATCTATCTTCTCAACCGTACGCCCCAGGAACATTTGGACATCCGCCGAATCCGTCTTGCGCCAGACGCTTTCAAGCGACTTGTCTTTCCAGAGGCCCTTGGAGAGAGGGGGCCTGTCGTACGGCTTGTCTTTTTCCGTACTTATCAGCCCAATAGTGCCGCTTTTGTCAATCTCCCTGATTCCCTGAACCGCCGAATCGGCGGTCATGCCTCCGCCAATGATCAGATACTTGAAATCATGCATCGCCATCCCCCTTTTTTAAAATTAGGCGGCCAAGGACCGCGACTTTTTGGAACGCCGTCCCTGGTCGCCTAAGGCTCCAGAGGCGGGTAAACATCTTGGCGGCTCCCGGATACCGGCAAGACGACGCGTTCCATCTAAAAATTCCATCGGCATCCGGTTAAGCCGGTAAAAGCCGTTCCCCTATTCTCCGTCCTTATCCGCCTTACAGCTGATCAATCTTGGCCGCCAGTATGAAATCGTTCCCGTGCAGGCCGTTGATTTTATGTGTGTAGAGTATGACCTGGACTTTTCCCCACGAGAGCCAGATATCCGGATGATGCCCCTCCGCTTCGGCGAGTTGTCCGACCTTGTTCACAAACCCGAGGGCGTCCGCGAAGTTTTTAAACTTGAACTCCCTTTCAAGGTGGTGCTCATTTATGACCTTCCAATCCTTGGATATCTGCTTGGCATACAAACAGATGCTTTCGCCTTTCAGCGCTTCGACACCGCCCTGGCACGGTACGCATTTGCTTTCAACCAACGGTTTCTCATTCATAAAATACACCTCTTTTAGTAATGCGGGCTTTCAGCCTGCAATTTCTTCATCTTCTTTTCCTGCTCATATTAACTACAGGCTAAAAGCCTGTGTTACTTCACAAAACCATTGATCAGCTCTTGAAGTTTACCGAAATCTGTTTCCTGTCTGAAAAGAGGCTGCTCCGCTTTTCCATGGATTTTGACATTCTCCTCGAATGTCGGCTTTTCCGGACTCATGTAAAAAACACCCAGCGGTAGTTTCTCCTTCTCAGTTGCCTTCTGGAAGGCCAGATTCCTGTTTTTACAGTCATGCGCATTGTCGAGATAATATGTGTTCTCCTTGAACCACTGGAAAGTGTTCTGCTTGTTGAAGGTGAAGCAGGGCTGGAACACATCTACAAGTGCATAGCCCTTATGTGTGATCGCCCTCTTGAAAATCTCCTTGGTCCTTTCCTGGTCGCCGATGAAGACCCTCGCCACAAAACTCGCATCCAGGGCTATCGCCACGGCCAGCGGATTGAAAGGCTCCAGATAAACGCCTTCAACCTGGACCGGTGTCTTGAAACCCAGCTGGCTTGTCGGCGAAGCCTGCCCCTTTGTCAGACCGTACACCATGTTGTTGTGTACGATATTGGCGATACCGGGATTACGGCGGATCGTGTGGATGAAATGATTTCCGCCCTCCCCGTACATATCGCCGTCTCCACTTTCCGCGATAACTGTAAGCGAGGGGGCGCTTGCTTTTATCGCGGTAGCCGGAGACAACGCTCTTCCGTGCAACCCGTTGAAAAAATTTGTCCTGAAATAATGCGGTATCTTCGCCGCCTGCCCTATGCCGGACACAAGAACCATCTTCTCAGGTTCGATCCCAAGCTCGTCCAGCGCCTTCTTCAGGACATTCAGGATTCCATAGTTCCCGCATCCAGGGCACCAGGCTATGTCATTCAGGTTCATGTCGAACTTACTCATTGTTTCACCTCTAAGACCGACCCTATTTTTCCCGCAAGTTCGTCCGCCGCAAAGGCAAGACCATTGTATTTCAAAATCCTGTGGCTGAATCCGACACCGGCATGAATTTTCAAAATACGTTCAAACTGGCCTGTGGCGTTATTTTCGACAATCACGGTCTTCTCCGCTTTGGAGATCAGTCCGGCGACAGCATCGCCGTCCAGGGGATACACCTGGCTGAAATGAAGCACCGCTGTATCGCTCCCTCCGAGAATTCCCACAGCTTCACAGACGGCGTTCAATGTTGAACCCCAGCATACGATCAGATTCCTGTAATTCACGAGACCGATCAGTTTCGGCGGGATTGACTCGTTTTTCATCATCCCAAGTTTCCCCATTCTCTTGTCCACCATTTTAATCCGCAGATTCAGATCCTCGGTGATATGCCCCTCCTGATCGTGTTCGTCACTGTCAACGCAGACAAGACCTTCGCCGAATCCCGGAATCCCCCTCGGAGATATGCCGTTTTCGGTCAGTTCATATCTCTTATATTCCCTGCGGGTTTCAATGAAATACTTCTCGATTTTCACATCACCCAGGCTGAAAGCTCCGGTATTGTAACAGGAGTCAACAAAAAACTGATCCGTCATGATGAAGACCGGAACCTGATATTTATCCGCAAGGTTGAACGCCTTCTGGGCCAGACAGAATCCCTCCTCGAGATTGCCGGGGGCCAGGATTATCCTCGGAAAATCGCCGTGGCCAGCGTAAAGCGCCAATTCCAGATCCCCCTGCTCCGTCCTGGTCGGAAGCCCGGTCGCCGGTCCGGGCCTCTGGGCGAGATGCACCACCATCGGCGACTCCAGCATTCCCGCCAAACTCAGGCCTTCGCTCATCAGGGCGAAACCGCCCCCTGAAGTCGTCACCATCGCCCTGGCTCCAGCATACCAGGCGCCTATCGCCATGTTTATGCCTGCAATCTCGTCTTCAGCCTGCTCGACGACGATGCCGAACCGGCTTCCGTTCTGCGCGAGGAACGAAAGGACTCCGGTGGACGGCGACATTGGATACGAGGAGACAAAGTTGCATCCGCCGGCAAGCGCACCAAGCCCCACCGCCTCGGCACCGTTCAGCAGTATCTGCTTCCTGACAATTTCAGAGGATCCGAACTTTATTTTACAGTCTTCGGCCT
>JBAZRS010000201.1:0-8762 GCA_041662825.1 Victivallales bacterium
TTGAACCCATCGATGCTCCGCCAGTTTCTGGCACCCCACCAGGGTGCGAATTAATTTTAATCTCCATCCGGAGGTCTACGCGATACTCCGACCTCCGGCTACTATCTGACAACCCTTCAGGTTGTAAACAAACACAGGCTCAAAATCAAATACAGATGCCCTCTCAATAAAATTCCTGAGAAATGCGTATAGTAGATAGGCTGGAAAGCCCGAGCTACTTTCCGGCGATTCTTGCGATAAGCTCCTGCTCGTATTTCTCAAAGTCGGTTATAGGAGCTTTCGCCACGCCGGATTTCATTGCGGCTTCCGCAACATATTTCGCAACTCTGGGAACAACCCTGGGGTCGAACGGTTTCGGAATCACGAAGTTCCTCTTGAGCGGACAGTCGCCGTCGAAAAGACCTGCTGCGGCATCGTCCGGATACGCTTTTTTCAGTATTTCGTAAATATGAGGAGGCACTTTTTCCGTGACAATCTCGGCGAGGGCTTTGGATGCGGCGAATTTCATTTCCTCGTTGATGTCGGTGGCCCTTACATCGAGGGCGCCGCGGAATATTCCCGGGAAGCCGAGGACATTGTTTATCTGGTTCGGAAAATCGCTTCTCCCTGTTCCGACAACTGCCGCGCCTGCGGAGAGCGCAAGGTCAGGCATGATTTCAGGTGTGGGGTTCGCCATGGCGAAGATCACGGGATTGGGCGCCATCAGTTTCACCATTTCCGCAGTCACGCAGTTTCCTTTTGAAAGACCGATGAAGAGGTCTGCGCCCTTGAGTGCGTCTGTGAGGGTTCTCGCATCGGTTTCAACGGCGAATCTCGCTTTCTGCGGGTTCATCCCCTCCGTGCGTCCCTTGTAAATCGCGCCTTTTGAATCGCAGAGGATAAAGTTTTTCCTTTTGGCGCCGCCCGCTTTTATATAATATTCAGCACAGGCTATTCCGGCCGCGCCGGCGCCGTTGATGACGAATTTGCATTTTCTTATGTCCTTCCCGAGAAGCTTCAATGCGTTCATTACAGCGGCCAGGGAAATAATCGCAGTTCCGTGCTGGTCGTCGTGGAAGACCGGTATTGACATCATTTTCTTCAGGGTCTTTTCGACCTTGAAACATGCGGGGGCCGCGATGTCTTCCAAGTTGATGCCGCCGAATGTGGGCTCCAGCCTCTTCACTGTATCAATTATTTTTTTGGCGTCTGAATTTCCGTCCTTGTCGAAAACCGAGCCTATGCAGAGGGGGAAGGCGTCAATGTCGGCGAATTTCTTGAACAGAATGGCTTTTCCCTCCATGACGGGCAGCCCTGCGCCCGGTCCGATGTTGCCGAGGCCGAGCACGGCTGTGCCGTCGCTGACTACGGCGACAAGATTTCCGCGCGCCGTGTATTTCCATATGTCATCGGGATTTGCCTGGATCTCAAGGCATGGCGCTGCGACCCCGGGGGTGTACGCCAGGGAAAGATCCTGCTGTGTATCACACGGCTTTGTTGTTTTAAGGGAGATTTTCCCGGGTGTTTTGCCGTAATGATAATCGCATGCCGCTTTTTTAAGGGTTTCATCAAGAGCCATTGTTATCGTCCTCCGTTTTATATGTTATTTTTTTGTTTAAACTAAGATAGCATCTATTTCTGTATCCCGTAGGGATAAGGTAATAAAGCCTGTGGTTTCAACCACAGGTGAATTGTACACAAATCATCCGTCTTGAAGAGACGGAGTTAATAATCACCCTAAGTGAAGGCGATAGCGGGATAAGATTTCCGTTATCTTTTTTTTATATCTTTTGCCATACTCCGTCCCTTCAGGACGAAATAAACTCGATTACAACACCTATGGTTAAAACCATAGGCTTTATTACTAAACGCTTTCAGCGTTTTAATTCTTCTGCGAAACTCGTACGGACGGGGATTCCTTTTGAAGCGAGGAAATCTTTTGTCTGTTTTATCGTGAAGGTGCCGAAATGGAATATGCTCGCCGCAAGAACGGCATCAGCTTTTCCGAGATCAAGAACCTCCAGAAGATGTTCGAGTGAACCTGCGCCTCCCGATGCGATGACCGGGACGCCCACCGCTTCGGAGACATGCCTTGTGAGTTCGCAGTCATAACCGTTTTTCGTCCCGTCCGAATCCATGCTGGTCAGGAGTATCTCGCCCGCACCCAGGGCTACGCCTTTCTTCGCCCATTCAATAGCGTCCAGCTCCGTGATGTTTCTTCCGCCGTGGGTGTAAACCATCCATTTGTCTTTTTTGAGCGGATCCCTTTTCGCGTCAATCGCCAGGACGATGCACTGGCTTCCGAACTTGTCGGCGCCTTTGCCGATGAGCCGGGGATTGTTTATGGCGGCGGTGTTCACGGAAACCTTGTCCGCGCCGGAAGTCAGCATGATCCTCATGTCTTCGACAGTCCTGATCCCGCCGCCTACGGTGAGGGGGATAAACACCTGTTCGGCGGTTTTCTCGACAACATGGACCATGGTGTTCCTGTTGTCGCTGCTGGCGGTTATGTCGAGGAAGACCAGTTCGTCCGCGCCCTGGCGGTCGTATTCTTTGGCTACTGCGACGGGATCCCCGGCATCGATGAGGTCGAGGAACCTTACACCTTTTACGACTCGGCCGCCGGTGACATCAAGACATGGGATTATCCGTTTAGCTAGCAATGTTTTTATGCCTTTGTGTATATTCAACATTCAATTGAACTGAACCCGGTCATCCACTAATCCAACAATTCGCCACAGGCGAATAAATCCGTTCATCCGCATTATCCCATCAGAGCCCTGGCGTTTTTCCTGCCTTCATTGAAGGCCTTTACGTTGAGCTCGATGACTTTGTCCTTGCCCTGGAAGTTATTGCTTATGGAGTTGATGAAGGCGCGCTCATCGATGACTTTTATGATTTCAAAAAAGGCTCCGAGCATTACGCTGTTTGCGCACCTGACATCCCCGATGACGTCTTTCGCGAGCAGAGATGCGTCTATGGGGAAGACCCTGTGTTTTCCCTTATTGTCGAATTTTATGTTGAGCGAATCATAGATGACGATTCCGTTTTCGGAAAGATCGGCGCTGAACCTGTCAATTGACGGCTGGTTCATCGCGATCACGATGTCGGAAGCCTTAACTATCGGGGAGCCGATGGAATCACGGCTCAGCACGACAGAGCAGTTCGCAGTGCCGCCGCGCATTTCCGGCCCGTAAGACGGCAGCCAGCTCGCGTTGAGGTTCTGGAGATGTCCGGCCTCTGCGATAAGCATGCCCAAACTCAATATCCCCTGTCCTCCAAACCCGGCGCATTTTATCCTCAACTCGCCTTTCAGGTCGGGAACTGGAGTTTCCGACTCGTTGAAGGGATGTATTTTTTCCGTGGCGAGAAGCATTTCCTTGACCTTTTCTTTCCCGTAGATTCCGACAGGGGCGCACTTCGGCTGTCTTTCAGACGCAATATCCTTGAAGCATTTGACGGGGAAGTACGGGATCATGTTCTTTTCAATCCACTCGTCGGTATCACGTGTATTCTTCTTGAGGTTGACCGGGCATCCTGTGAGGAACTCAACCAGGGAGAATCCCTTTTTCTCCTTCATGTAGGTCAGGGCCTTTCTCATGGCCTGTCTTGCCTCGCGGATGTTCTTTGGGGAGGTGAGGGCGACTCTTTCGACATACACGGGAGAGTCGAGGGCTGCCACCATTTCGCAGACCTTGAGAGGGTATCCTTCAGTTTCGACTGAACGTCCATAGGGCGATGTCAGTGTTTTCTGGCCGGGCAGGGTGGTGGGCGCAAGCTGTCCGCCGGTCATCCCGTAGACACCGTTGTTGACGAAGAAGACGGCGATGTTTTCTCCCCGGTTTGCGGCCTGGATGAATTCATTGAAGCCGATCGCCCCGAGATCCCCGTCGCCCTGGTATGAGATGACGAAACAATCCGGATTCGACCTTACGATGCCTGTCGCAACTGCGGGGGCGCGCCCGTGGGGAACGGAAATGGACGCCATGTCGAAATAGTAATATCCGAAGACGGAGCATCCCACCGGACAGATGAAAACGGTATTGTCCTTCATCCCGAGATCGACGACAGCCTCAGCGATGAGCTTGTGGAGTATGCCGTGCCCGCAGCCCGGGCAGTAATGGGTGCTTGTCTTGTTGCCCGGCTTCCTGTAATATTCGTCGAAGAAGCCTTCCGGTTTTCCGTATAACAATTTCCTGTTCATTTGAATTCACCTTTGAACGACAAGTATTTTTCAATCATGTCCTGCTCGTTGGGGAGGTTCCCGCCCATTCTCGAGAAAAAGTGCAGCGGTATCTGCGATTTCATGGACAGCCTGATGTCGTCAAGCATCTGGCCGTTGCTCAGTTCTATGCAGATGAAGGATTTTGCGGTTCCCTCAAGGCGCCGGATTTCATTTTCGGGGAAAGGGAAAAGGGTTTTGGGCCTGAGCAGACCGACTTTCTCACCCCTCTCGCGGAGCAGGTTCACTGCGGATTTCGCAACCCTGCTTACAACACCGTAGCAGATTATGACGGTCTCGGCGTCCTCGGTCAGGTAGGATTCCGCCATCTGCTCCTTTTCCTTTATCATGGCGTATTTATTCTGGAGCATGATGTTGATGTTTTCAAGGTCGTCGTGGTCGAGATATATTGAAGTTATGACATTCCCCCTGTGTTCGCGGGTGCCGTCGATGGCCCAGTCGGGAACCGGTTTCTTGTCCACCGGATCCGGCAGTGAAATGGATTCAATCATCTGCCCTATGACAGCGTCGGCCAGGACGTAAACAGGAGTCCTGTAGGTGTCCGCCAGTTCGAAGGCCTTCATCGTGAGTGTGCACATTTCCTGCGGTGAATTGGGTGCGAGGACAATGCACTTGTAATTGCCGTGGCCCCCGCCCTTGACCACCTGGTTGTAATCACCCTGTTCGGGGCCGATATTGCCCAGTCCGGGGCCGCCGCGCATTATATCGACTATGACGGCGGGAAGTTCCATTGTGGCTATATATGAAATCCCCTCCTGTTTCAGGCTTATTCCGAGTCCGGAGGACGCGGTTATGGCGGTTTTCCCCGTGGCGGAAGCGCCGAGGACCATGTTTATTGCCGCTATTTCGGATTCGGCCTGGATGAACACCCTTCCGAGCATCGGAAAAAGGTTTGCGGCGGAATGCGCTATCTCGTTTGCCGGAGTTATCGGGTATCCGAAAAAACAGTCGCAGCCGGCCAGGAGGGCGCCGTAAATTACGGCATCGTTGCCGCGGAGCATTATTTTGTTTTTTTCACTCATTTATATGGACCGCCAAATTAAAAGCTGGTTGAAAAATTGACATCAAGTTTTCCCGGCCGGCTGTTTTCCAGCAGGCGCAGCATCGTCTTCAATCTCCTCGTAAATGGAAATCGCCCCCGGTTCCGGACAGCTGTAGAAACAGAATCCGCATCCGACACATCCGTCACCGGCATAGACGGCGAACCGGTATCCCTGCGAGTTCAGGGTATTCTCGATGCGCAGGACTTTTTTAGGGCATGAATAAATGCAGCGTTCACAGCCTTTGCATTCATCCTTGTTTATGACGGGGGTGAATTTTTTCTTTTTCTTTTCCATAGTCCACTTTCTTTTACGCATGATGCGAAATAAAAAAAATAATATACATATTAAAATAAAAACTTTAAGGAAGGCTAGGAAAAAAAACGGGGAATAATTGGGGGAACCTTGAGGAATCCGTTAATTGCATGGGAGCTGTCGTTCTGAAATATTTTCAAAGATACGCTATGCAAGTCCCGCTTTCAGATTATAGTATATCCATACGTCAATGAATATATGCAGGTGTTATGAAAGTCGTTGAAGTCGGAAAAAGAATTAAGGGAATAGCGAAGCCGTCCGCAAATAAAAGGGCGGTCAAAAAGGCCGACAAGGCCAAACTTTCCGTTAAAACTCTAGTGGCGAAAAAAACTCCTGCGAAAAAAAACGCGCTTGCCAATGTGAAGAAAAAGCCTCTCAAGAAGATTGCACCCGGTATTTCAGTTGCGAGAAAGACAGTCAAAACACCTGCGAAGAAAGTCATTGCCAAGCCTGTCCCCGCAAAGAAACCCGCTCCGAGGGCGGTCAGCGAATTGCCGGGAGAAATAAAAGTCGGCCATGAAGAGCAATCATACCATGCGGATGATGCGGAAACCGTCATCGTTTCCCATGCAATGGACAGGACAGTTGAGAAAACCGCGGATGAAACTGCGCAAAAAACCGGTGAATTCGAGGTTGCCGACAAGACTCAGGAAACCGACATTAATCTCAACGAGCCCATGTCCGGCAGGGGGAGATTGGGCAATGTCATTATCCGTGGAACTGACTTGAAACCCAGCGAACCTACAGTCCGGAACGGGAAGTCGGACAATGTCATTTTCAAGATAGTTGCGGCCCTGGTTGTTATTGCAATTGTTTCATTGTCCATATATTTCCTCAAGTATAATTCCGACAAGCCCGGCCGCCTGGCCGAAATGGGAGGGCCGGATAAAGGCAAGAAAAAGGACTTGAACAGCGCTTTGACCGCCATGCGCGACAATGCCGTCCGCGAGGCGAGAAACGGGAAACACAATGAATCCATTGCCGTTCTCGACAGCCTGCTCGAAGTTGGATACCCGAAAAACAGCATTCTTTCCGACAAGATAATAATCCTTGTCTGGGCCGGAAGGCATGATGAAGCTGTTGACCTCTATGGTGAATACATGGAAACCGAGAAGAAGCCGGACTTCCGGCTTCTCGGCGCGATTGGAACCGCATACAGGATGACCGGGCAGTATCCGGAGGCAATCAAGTGCTGCGACGAATCCCTTGCGCTGAGCAAAGGCAATCCTGATGCCGTGAAGGAAAAAGTCCTAAGCCTGGTTGCCGCCGGCAGGGGTGACGAAGCCCGTGAATTTATCCGACAGGAAGCGGAAAAGTTCCTGGACGCGCCCCAATGGTTGAATCTGCTGGTCGGCGAGGCGTATCTGGCCGAAGGCAAGAAGGATGAGGCGGAAAGCTTTTTTTCCGCATACCTGAAGGCGAATCCCGAAAATGTAAGCGCGAAAAGAATGCTGGCCGAAATACTGATTCAAAAGGGGCAGTGGATTGACGAGGCCGAAAAAATGATAGACGAGGTTCTTTCAGCCGAACCCGCGAACATTGACGGCATGTTCCTCAAGGTAACAGTTCTCCTGCTGAAAAAACGTTATGCCGAAGCCGATGAACTCAACGAGAAAATCCTCTCCCTGAATAAAAATTACCAGCCTTCGATCAACGCAAGACAGCGCATACGCACAGGCTTGAAGGCTGAAATACCCGCAGGCGAAACTCTTCAGGGAACAGGAGATAAGCTTTCGTTTCCGCTTGAAGCAGGGGTGGCCGGGGAGCTTGCATCTGCCGAGATTTCAATCCGGGAACCGGAGAATGAAGTGGCGGCGATTGGCGGCAAAATGAAACTTGTTGATACTGGCGCGCCTGGGATTACGATTGATGATTTTCTGTCCGAAATAACCGATGGCAGTCAGTTATCGCCGAAAAGCCTTTCAGAGAGATAATCGCCTCAAAGCCTGGCCTTATTTGCTTTCCCTCTCAAAAAACGAGAGGAAGCCGAGATTACTGCCCGTCTTGTCAGTCTTCATTTTCCTGAAAGCCGTGGTTTTGGTGACATGGAAAGAATTTGCGTCCAAAAGTGTTTCGTATTCCTTTTCATCATTCTGGGGTGCCCCGTAGCTCTCTGCGGTTCCGGAAAGGGGCATGTCGCTTAGAAGGAAAACGGTCTGTCCGACTCTCAGGTGATCGCCGATTTTGACTTCCTGTTTCCCGTTGACGAATACGTTGTTCACCCTGGAGCCGTTGGTGCTCCCGAAATCTTCGAGTACGACGCCTTGCTCCGAGAGATGCAGCCTGCAGTGGACGCGGGAGACTTTCTTGTCGAAAACGCAGATATTGTTCTTCTCGCTTCTGCCGATGGAGTTCTCGCCCTCGGCAAGTGCGAATTCCTCACCCTTGTTCATCCCGCTCAGACAAATCAGTTTTTGCATTTCCATCAAATCCCCGGATATGATTTTACACTGTGCTAATCTATTTTTTCAGGAATGAAAAATCAAGTCTTCCAAGTCAAATTTAAAAAAAAGGGTTTGCCCATTGAAATTTCCGCTTGGACTTATTATAATTAGACAAGATTAAATATTTTTAAAGTCACAAACAACGGAAATATTCACAGAAAGAGAGTGCAGACATGAGAGTATTCAACTTCAATGCAGGTCCGGCCATGCTCCCGTCAGAAGTCATGGAGCAGGCGCAGCGCGAGTTTTGCGATTACCATAAGAGCGGATGCGGGATAATGGAGCTGTCGCACAGGGGGGCCGAGTTCACCGAGGTCATCGAGGCTGCGGAAAAAAACATCCGGGAACTCATGGACATCAGCGACGACTATGCCGTTCTCTTCATACAGGGCGGCGCAAGCCTCCAGTTCGCCATGATCCCCATGAACCTGCATCTTCCGGGGACTTCCATGGAATATGCCGACACAGGTCACTGGGCGTCTGCGGCGATGAAGGAGGCAAAGCTTTTCGGGGATGTCAAGGTCGCCTGCTCCAGCAAGGACACAAAATACAGCGGGATTCCCGATTTGCGCCACTGGAAGATGGATCCCAAGGCCTCGTATCTCCATATTACCACAAACAACACGATCTACGGCACGCAATACCACAGCTTCCCCGAACCGAAGGTTCCGATGATTCCGGACATGTCCAGCGATTTCATGTCGAGGGTTCTTGATGTGAACAATTTCGGACTCATATATG